>JAFDDO010000161.1 GCA_019310825.1 Deltaproteobacteria bacterium
ATGCAGATGTCATGGGATCCACTGTAAAGCTTCAGCTTCCCCAACCGAAGGACCTCAAGCTAGACGTTCCCGTAAAGATACACGGTGAGACTTTTTCTCTTCATTGCTTGAACACCGGCGTACCACATGCAGTATATTTTACACAGGATCTGGAATCAGTCCCTATATTAGAGTGGGGACGGCTTATAAGGTTTGATCCCTGCTTTCAGCCGGCAGGCACTAATGCCGACTTTGTTCAAATATCCGACAGACACAATATCCTGATCCGGACTTATGAACGGGGGGTGGAGAATGAGACCATGGCCTGCGGTACCGGGGCAGTGGCCAGTGTCATACTTTCTGCTTGCAAAGACCTGACAGAGAACCCGGTCAAGGTAAAAACACGGGGTGGCGAGGTACTGACTGTCTACTTCCATCTGGATAGCAAAGAAGTCAGGGACGTCTTCCTTGAAGGAGAAACCGTCCTGGTCTACTCAGGGGAAATCAATACCACTGCCATATAGGCCCATCAGTTGTATTGGGCTGTTCAGTGCTTGATGTCTGCGGAATGGTAGCGGCAACCTGTTCCTCTGCAGTTTTGGTTTCTGGTGGTTGATATGGAAAGTCTGGGGCAGGAGCTGTACTTTGAACAGACGTATCTTTACTCCCCCAAGGTTTTTTAATCCACGAGAACCAGCCTTTTTTCTTTTCTTTAACTGCTGGTTGGGACAAAACCAATTGCTCCGAACCTGGTAATGATGTAGATGCAGTCTGCTCTTCTGATGTTTGCTGCATCGAGGCAGGGACCGGAAGGGGTTCAGGCGGCATAAATGGAAGTTCCTGAGTATATAATTCTTCGTCTGATGGCGCAGAAATCCGTTCTGGTTTGTCGGAGTCCTTGTCGGATTGCCTGATCAGTAGATCAGGATGCATCCTTGCTATTACTAGGTCTTCATCCTGTGCTATTTCCTCTTGGGACAATTTTTGAGAAACTTTTTGTTCGTCCTTGGTATCAGATTCTGCTGTTACGGATTTTGGAACATTCAGGATGTGTTTTGCGGCCTGAGTTGCAAAATCTTCGATCCTGGACGGTACTTCGTCAAGAGACACGGGAGAAAAGACAAGAGAAAATAATGGAGACTCAGAATCTACCTGTAGCAAATCCATGCCTATTGTTAGGCGTTCCCCTTCTGCGATTACCTTGCCGGTTATGACATAGTCCACTCCGAGCTTGCCTACCATATCTCTTGCATCTAGAGAGGAAATAAAACCCTGTCTCTTGTCAGTTATGCGCTGGATCTCAAGGGAATCCATAACGGAGATGCTGCCCGAGGCCAACCTGCTGCTCAAAACCTCTTCTGTGGCAGGGCCAACGAAGGAAAACGGACCTGCAGAGCTGATATCGAATGGAAGCACTGCGACCTTGACTTCACGCTGGACAGCTTCGAGACTTATAGGACAAAGGACGAAAGCAATAAACAAACCCAGCCCGGCCATCAATATTTTCTGAATACTGTTTTTCATCACGTTTATTAAGTCCTTTTCTAAATACCACACACAGAAATCTCTTATTGTACCGGCTTGCTCATGCTTTGTTTTGCGGCCTCATGATTTGGTGTCATAAGATTCTGCCTCTTCATCTTTTCTATCAGGGTGGTTCTGTTCATCTGTAGCAACTTGGCAGCCCGATTTTTGATCCATCCTGTTTGTTCCAAGGCCTGGAGAATTAAAGTTTTTTCAAGGTTTACCACAGCAGAACTGAGAGAAAGTCCATCTACCGGCAGGATAGCCATAGATAAATTTCCGGATGTAAGTTTTCCGGATGACTTTAAAATCCTACCTGGAATATCTTTAACTGTTAGCATGGGGCCATCGGCAAGTATCACCATGCGCTCTATTGTATTTTCGAGTTCCCTCACATTACCGGGCCAGTCGTAGCCTTCCAGACATATAATGGCATCTTTTTCTATACCTTCTACGCGTATTCTCTTACCAGAACAGAATTTCAGCAGGAAATGCTGAATTAATAAAGGAATATCCTCGCGACGTTCCTTTAATGGAGGTATGTGTATAGGGACCACGTTCAGACGATAGTATAAATCATCTCTGAAACCACCCTTACGAACAGCCTCTTCAAGATCAGTATTAGTAGCCGCGACAATCCTGACATCGACATGGATGGTCTTGGTTCCGCCAACTCTTTCAAACTGACGTTCCTGCAGAAAACGCAAAAGCTTGACCTGAAGGACCGGGCTCATATCTCCAATTTCATCTAAAAAGATTGTTCCTTTATTGGCAAGCTCAAACCGCCCTATCCTGGTACTTACTGCGTGGGTAAATGCCCCCTTTTCATGGCCAAAGAGTTCGCTTTCCAGGAGTTCCCCAGGAATGGCAGCACAATTCACGGGAACAAATGGCTTATCCTTACGTTCACTGCTGTAATGTATTGCATGGACGATAAGCTCTTTCCCTGTACCGGATTCACCAGTAATCAGGACCGTACTGTCTACTTTGGCAACTTTTCCTACCAGCTTAAAGACATCCTGCATTGCCTTGCTGACGCCCACTATGCTCTCAAAACCGTGGATGTCTCGCAGTTCCTGCCTGAGTGACCGGTTCTCCCTCTTGAGTTCTCTGACTTCAAGGGCCTTATCTACTATAATAATGACCTCTCCCAGCTTGACCGGCTTTGTAAGGTAGTCAAAGGCGCCTTGACGTATGGCCTCCACAGCCCCCTGTATGGTCCCAAAACCGGTAATAATTATACAGATGGTCTCTGGGGAATGTTCCTTAAGAAAGTATAGGACCTCCATTCCATTCTTTCTGGGCATGTCGAGGTCAGTTATAACTATATCGAAAAAATTCCTGCCGCATTTTTCTACAGCTTCTTGGCCATTACAAGCTACGTCTATGTTAAAGCCATCACGTCTTAAGATTTCGGATACGCTTAATCGAATTTCAGGGGCATCGTCTACCACTAGTATTGATTCGTTACGCATTTTCTTTTTTCCTATCTATCCTGTGAGGCTAAGTGCATCTTGAAACAATTAATGACTTTACTATAAAAATAGAAAAGGCCTAAAGGTCGGATGCAGCTCAAAATACTCCGTGTGCAAGGTGCGAGATTTCTAAAAGCTGAGGTCACGCCGTTGGCGTGGTCGCAGTGACTAATAAACAAAGCCATCCCACCTTTGACTAAATAGACGGATTATTTTCAGCGAATTCATTACATGAAATTACATAACGCTTTGATAAATGTCAATTTTTTGTGACATTTTTTTGACGTTTTGTGATACCACTAAATAACTAATATAAATTCAGACCCATTAGATTACTTACTGTAATCTTAACTACTCAGGTATTTAGGCTGAAGGCTGAAGGCTGAGGACTAGAAGGCTGAAGAATGAAGAATGAAGGCTTTTAGGAACAAATCATGCGCGATCACACAAAATTAGCACTTTAGTTCTGATTACACTGCAAAAACCTTGAAATATGATTCCGCTCAAAAGGCCCAAGTCGCAAGGCACAAAATTTTCCTGGAATAAGGAATACGGTCGGACATAACACTCAACAGTCGTTGAGAATCATGAGTGAACCCCAAATGTCCCGGACATCCCTCAATGTCCACAGCGACATCGGCATTACCCATATATACACCCATCTGGACCTACAGCACACCTGCGCTCTATCCACCGCAAGTAACACATCCTAGAGGCTGTGTGTGAAATCTATGGCAATTCACTCCAAGTCTTAAAATTTGTTCCGAGGAACACTGTTTTTGTATCTATTCCCATTAGGTGGTCGTCGTCTACATCGAACAAAATGAGGGATGGAGCCTTATTAAATAGTCAGAAAACTACTTTACGGGAGTGGGTCGCCTTCCTGCAAAACCTCTATATCTGCTTTAAGATCCCACCATATTCACGAAATATTGCCAGAGCCTTGACCAAAGAGGCCAAGTATTATCTCTTCGACTGGTTGCCGATTTCTGAACAGGGGCCATTGCTTGAAAATATCGTTGCCGCCCATCTTCAAAAGATCTGCACTTCCTGGACGGATCTTGCCTATGGAATTTTTAACCTTTGCTATATTCGAACAAAAGAAAAAAAAGAGGTGGATTTCTGTGTTGTACGTGATGGGAAGCCATGGATGTCAGTCGAGTGCAAATCCCAAAGCACAACGCTTTCCAAGGCGATGAAAAAATTTACCGCTAAATTCTCTTCTGCCATAGCATTTCAGCTCACCCTACAAACCCCCTAAAACAAAAAGAATATAGGCACGTCGTCCGACATATAGATATCAAGATTTAATATATGCGGTTATACGCCAGATTGTGCAACACATAAAAGGAAAGTCTCCGGATGGACTAATGAACTGCTAAAAGATGAACATCGAACATCGAACGCCCAACATCGAATGTTGAATGGGAAAAAATGAACTGCACAGGTTGATATTTGGATTGGGCCTGTGCCTTCTACCTTCAAACTTTTTTTCGCCGTTGGATATTCGTTTTTCATTCGATGTTGGACGTTCGATGTTCGATGTTGGACGTTCATCTTTTTTCTTGTGTCTTTTTTCGTGCTTTCGACCTTCGTGCTTTCGTGATTAATTTTGCCCATCTTTCCTCAAGTTTTTGGCCTTTATGCCGATATAAACTACGAATGCAAAAAATCCAGGACCGCAAAGGGGGGTAGAAAAACTAACAGGTCCGAAAACACATAAGA
>JAFDDO010000024.1 GCA_019310825.1 Deltaproteobacteria bacterium
GCAGAGTTTCCTGTAATCATTAAACTAATAGCTAAGCGCAAAAGGCTAATTACTCAAATTGGTTATTATCTACCCGTTCGCTGTGCTCGCTAGACACACAGATACGAACATAGATTTTATATTTTGCCAGGTCGGCATACTTTAGAGCGTATTTCCACTTTTGTTTCAGGATTTCGGCGATTTCAAGATCTTGAGCAAGCTTTTTTTTTTTTTTATAGTGGGAGAGTTTAAATAATACCTTAAATAGAATTGGGATTTTATTCTCCGCCGCTTGCGGCGGGTTAATTCGTTTTTCAATTTTGATGATATCAGCAATTTACTAGAACCTTAGACTGTCCAGCTATAAAATATTTTTAAAGTATTTTAAAGGCACAGTCGATTGTGACATTAGGAAGTTGTTGAGAGGGCCAGTGAAGTCATATCTGGCCATGTGCCGGAATAACTAAAAGGAGGTGATCAGTCGTAACAGATAATATTTATATAGATGTCTGAAAATAAGTAAGAGGATGATAAAATCATCCAAATTTACCTTAGCAGAAAGGGGAGCTGAGGTTGTATCATATCAGGCTAAGGAGGAATAGGGGAATTATGGTTAAAAAATTATTAATTGTCATAGTAGGTTTGGGTCTCCTGATCGGCTGTGCACAGATGATGGAAGAAAGAGCTAGCCTTGTTAAGGTACCGGAAGTAGCACCCGGGGCCGAATATCTGGGCACTGAAGCCTGTCTGGAGTGTCACGAAGACCACGCTAATGATAAATACAATGTACACATGAGGATTGCTTCCTTTGAGGTTTCCGGCTACAAGATCGGCTGTGAAGGATGTCACGGACCAGGGTCCGTACACGTGGACGGAGACGGTGATGTTGAAAAAATTCTGAGCTTTGGCAAAGAAGGCCTTGAAGGCGAAGAGGTCGGAGCAGTATGCACCACATGCCATCAGGATGGCGCCCTAATGGACTGGGCCGGTTCAGCTCATCAAGAAGACGACGTCTCCTGCCTCGAATGTCACAGTGTCCACTTCAACAAGGAGAAAACCCTTCTTAAGAACACCAGCGAGTTCGAACTTTGCGGACAGTGTCACCAGGATATTAAGGCCAAAAACTATTTGATGTCCCGCCATCCCGTCAGGGAAGGCAAAATGGGCTGCACTGACTGCCACTCACCTCACGGAACGGATAATCTGATATCTGGCATGCTCAAGACAGATGAGCGTTTGAACGATCTCTGCCTTAAATGCCATACCCGTTATCAGGGGCCCTTTGTGTTTGAGCACGAGCCTGTGATCGAAGACTGCACTTTCTGTCATGATGCTCACGGGACAGTAGCGAACAACCTGCTTGTTCAGAACGAGCCTTTCCTGTGTCTGCAATGTCATGAGGCTCATTTCCATTCAACACGTTATAGCGGCCAGCCGCGCGGCAGTTATCCGCCAGGCGTAATCGATCCCAACACCGGACAGACAGTCGGGGCCGATCAACTGGCTGGGGAACATAATTGGCAGGCTAGTTTTTTGACAAAGTGCAGCAGTTGCCATCAGAACGTACATGGATCTGACCTGCCTTCTCAGACTGGACCTGGACAAGGCGCGACATTCACTCGATAGGGAGGTGAGGATATGAAAATAACTACAACTATTGTAATGAGCGTATTCATAGTCCTTGGCCTTGCCTGTTTGGCAATTGCAGAGGACGCAAAACCTTATGATATTGAAATCAGCGTCGGCGGTTCAATGAACGATTTAGACGAAACGGATGGAGGCCGTGTCGCTGAGTACGACAGCACAGTAGATAAAAATGCCAACTGGATCTTGGGCGGTAAAGTTTCCTATACCCTGGACAAAGTGGCATTTGACGCTTACGGGGAGTATCTGGACGGTGATGATCAGGCCTATGGCGCCAATCTGGACCTGAGCCGTATCCTGATGCTTGAAACCGACTATCTCCGCTTTTTTCACAGACTGGATCATGACAACCTTAATCACCTTTTGGCCAGTCTGGCCAGAAGCGGCCAGGGAGCTACACTCTATCACACGGATTTCAATGCCAGCGACAACTACGGCATAACCCGAAGTGAATGGAAGAGCCAAGCTAAACTGAATGTTCCCATGGTCCCAGGATTGAGCTTCACTTTTAATCACAGATTCGAAGAACGCAAGGGCATGGATCAGGCCCGGACTATGAGCAAGTGCTCATCCTGTCACGTAGTGGGCGTGAGCAAGGATATAAGTGAAACTACCAACGAATGGAACCCGTCAGTAAATTACAGGATGGGTCCAATAAGCATGAATTACGATTTCAGTTACAGGTCCTTCAACAGCGGGAGCGATGTCCCGGAGAACCTTTATTTCCAGGCTCAGAATCCCGGAGCGGCTCCAGGCACAAACGCAGATTTTGGTGCCCGTCTTCAGTATGACCAAGACGACGGATCTCTTCCGTTTTCACGTACCGCTGATTCGGAAAAATGGTCTCACAAGATAAAGGTGAAGGCCGATTTACCTGCTGATAATAAGGTAAATCTTAGTTATGTATATTCGAAAGCCACAAACAATGACTCTGATGACGGCGGTTCCGCACTATACGGCGATGCCGGAAAGGAGCTTAGTGTAGATTACTGGGCCCTTAATGGTGGATGGCACTGGAAGGTCAATAAAGCAATGGCCTTTACCCTAAAAGGTAAATACCAGGATATGGACGGGAGCGAAGTCGGTGTTGATGTCAATGATATTACGGATGTTATTTCTGGAACATCTCAGACCTATGCAGATTTTCTTGGAGAGGACTTCGATTTTAGGAGACAGTCAGCATACGACGAGGATGAATACAGCCTTGACGCCAAATTTGCTTGGAAGATCCTAAAAGACCTGAAATTGAAATTAGGATATGAACTGGAATATCTGGACAGAGAAAATGCCGAGTACCACCATGTCGTCGATGACACCACTACCCAGAAGTTCTCTATAGGTAGTAAATGGCGGCCTATGATGGGTCTTAGAGTAAGTGCCGACTATGAATTCACTTTTGTGGATGATCCTTATGTCTTTCACAATACAATGTGCCCTTCCTGGGATGAGGCGCAGGCATTGGGATTTGCTCCTGGAACCTATTCTGTAGACAGCTGGTATTCCAAATATGTCTATGGCGTCAGGACCATGAACAGATCCAACCAGCCTGAAACCGTCAATGACATTAGGATAAAGACGTGTTGGATGGCAACGGACAAGATCAATACAAACGTCCACATGCACTATAAAATCGCGGAAAATAGCGATGCTGGCGGGAGCGATTGGGAACAAGATATGTTCAATGGCGGCTTAAACGTCATGTACACTCCGACCGCCAAACTCGGAATTAATTTCGGGTATAACTATTTCTATGACAAATATGAAGCCATGTTCTGTTCGGCTTTTTACAATGGGTGAGCGGGTGCCGTCGGATCCTCCCAGTTGGGAGGCCAGAATGATAAGTACGAGTATGAGACCGAGGCACACACCTTTTACGTTGGCGCCAATGCCAACCCGATTCCAAAGCTTGATCTTTCAGGCGTATTGTCCTTCACTAAAGGTACGGCCAATATACATGATTTAGACTTTAGTGGTGATCCGTTTACTCTCGCAGTAAATGGACGTACGGACGACTACAGCTTCACATATATCAACGGTTCTGAGGAATACTCAGATCTGGAATATGTCATGTGGGAACTCGAGCTTACGGGGAACTATAGTATTACCGAACAGCTCGGACTTACGGTCAACTGGTTATATTCTGAGTACCAGGACCAAGAAGAATACGTGTACGGCGAACTTGACGGTAAAACATGGAGCTTGTCATCTTTTGTGACTTACCGCTTCTAATTTGCTAGTTACATACAACTAATCACATATAACTAAAAAAGGGGGCCAAAAGGCCCCCATTTTTTTTGCGGCTTTTCAAAAGCGTTATTTACCTAGTATCTGTTGTTTCCGTACTATCAGGGAACCAGTCGCCATGCTGCAGCCCACAACGCCCTGTGGTCGGCTCTGTGCCCCGGCTGCACACTGTGATGATTGGCCGCAAAGAAGACCATGGACTACCTGAGTGCAAACTATTTGAATTATGGAAGAAAAGCCGGATTCTAGCGCTGAAGTTTTGAGGGCTTTTTCCCTAAACGGACCTTGAGACGTTTTAAACGATCTCCACGATAAATCGAGACCAGAACCTCCTCTCCAGGCTCTTTAGTCAACAGTATCCTAATTGCCGCGCTGTCTGATTTTACCTCTTCGCCATCAATTGCAACAATAATGTCTCCTCCTACAGGGTAGAGACGATTCCCAAGACGTAGGTTTTTCTTACTCCCTTTTATCCCTGCCTTGGCAGCCGGACCCCCATGTGTCACATTTATTACAATAGCCCCTTTTTCAACCGGGAAATCAAGAAGCCTGGCCAGGGCCGGGGTGACATTCTGAAGGTTCGCCCCCAGCCAGGTACGTGTCACGCAGCCCTTTGAAATGAGCTGTGAGGCCACCCATTCAATAGTTTCAAAGGAAATAGCAAAGCCCACTCCTGGTATATGTTTTGAGGGACTGAATATCAAAGTATTTATCCCGATTACCCTGCCTGATGAGTCAACGAGTGGTCCACCGGAAGTGCCTGGATTTATGGATATGTCAGTCTGGATTACGTCGTGGACTACACGTCCGTCAGGTTTGGAAATACTGCGTCCAAGGGAACTGATTACGCCCTGTGACACGGTGTAACCTGTTCCAAAAGGATCTCCCAGCGCAAAGATCTTCTGGCCTATGCTGAGTTTTGTGGCTGCAAGTTGCATTGGGGCAAGGGATTCAAGCTCCTTTTGAGGCGCTCGCAACTCAAGTATTGCAAGATCGGTTTCGCTATCGGTTCCCACTAACCTGGCAGGCCACTTACAGCCATCGGATAAAATTACCTCAATGGAATGTGTATCACTGATAACGTGATAATTTGTTAAGACGTGCCCAAGGTAGTCAAGGATAAACCCGGAACCTGAGCCTTTGTGAGGCACAGGATACAGATAGGAGCCGAGCGCAACTGCTGTGCTGGTTACGTTCACAACGCCCCTGGAGAGCTTCTTGCAGAGCTTGACTGTATGTTGTTCATCTGTCGTAAGTCCCATGCAGGGCAAAGGATTCAGAAAAACAGCAGTGAAAGCGTAGAATAGAATACATTTTGAAATAAATCCGATCATGGGCCTATAGCCATCCTATTTTAAGGACCAAAGCCACTATCAAAGCCAGTATCAAACGGTAATATACAAAGGGATAAAACGTGTGTTTGGTGAGGTAGCGCATCAAAAAGGCTATGACTAAATATCCGGAAATGCTTGCAGCCATAAAGCCCCAGAGAAAATCCATACCCAGGGTTCCAAAACCATCATGCCAAAGCTTAAGGCCCTCGTATAGCCCTGCTCCTGCAATTATGGGGGCAGAGAGCAGGAACGAGAATCGGGCCGCGGCCATCCTTTCAAATCCCAGGAAAAGGGCTATTGTCATGGTTATCCCACTTCTGGAGACACCAGGCACAATGGCGAGGGCCTGTGCTGTTCCAATGCCAATAGCATCTTTCCATCCGAATTTTTTAAAATTGCGCGCATGGGATGCCAGACGTTCTGCTAACCACAGCAGCAAGGCAACTCCGGAGAGCGTCGACACGACTATCCACGGGGAACGAAATACAGTGGAAGCAGCCTCCTCCAGGAAGTAACCCAGAAAGGCCCCTGGCACAGTGCCTAACAGAACGAGGAAAAGAAGCCGTCTATGTCCTTTTCTTGATGTCTTTCCAGGGACCAGAGATTTTGCCATGCCTAACCAGTCTTGCCAAAAATATAAAAGGACCGAGATTAAGGTGCCAAGATGAAGAGTAACATCAAATGCGATAGGAGTATCCTTGAGACCCAGAAAATACTCGGCCAAAACAAGATGGCCGGAGCTTGACACAGGCAAAAATTCAGTAACGCCCTGAAGGATCCCAAGAAATATGGCTGTTGTAGTTGTCACTTCTTTATTGTGTAATCACAAAATATTAGACATAGAAAAAAGAAAAGTCAGTAAAACATAAATAAGGAACCATAGACCAAAGTCTGCTATGATTCAATGTAAGCGTTCACATGGCACCGCATCTGCTTTGTTGTCGGGTACTTGAAGTACAGGGAGTACGTCTGCGTACCCTCCGCCTCGCATCTGCAGCACCCTGTAAACGCTTACAGTTCGGTGAGTTGCCGTAAAACTGGCGTTGTAATCCCGTGAACGGTTATGGTTCAATTAACTGATCTTCCATGAGTATCTAAATGATGAGGAATAAAAAAGCTCCTTTGGGCCAATTGCTCATGATAGGCATACCGGGTACAGATTTGGACCCGGAAAGTCTTTCACTTATAAAAGAATATGGAGTAGGAAACTTTATCCTCTTTTCAAGGAACGCAAGGGGAGGCCCTGACAAGACAAAGAAACTCTGCGATGATCTTAATGAGGCCTGTGCTGATGCCGGACTTCCTTTGCCTTTGATAGCTGTTGATCAGGAAGGAGAACCTGTCCAGAGACTTGGCCCTCCTTTTTGGCCAGAAATTTCTTCAAACGAGGAGGTGGTTTTATCCAAAAATTCAGAGATCCAGGCAAATATCCAGGCGGAGACTGCTGCAAAGATCCTTAATTCTCTTGGAATAAAGCTCAACCTGGCTCCGGTCCTTGATCTGTCTCCAGCCGGGACGGAAGGTGTCCTGAAAGGGCGTACCTATGGAGCTGATCCCAGGGAAGTGTCAATCCTTGGAGAAAAATATATCCAGACACTACAGGCCAATGGAGTAGGGGCAACTGCTAAGCATTTTCCAGGCATAGGCCGTGTGGAAAAAGATCCCCATTTTCAGCGACCCGTGGTCACTGTCTCAAAGGAAACATTGATGCATGAGATGTCCCCTTTTCGCAAAGCTGTGAAGGCGGGCGTCAAGGCCGTAATGACCTCCCACGTGGTATTTCCCTCACTGGACCGGGATGTGCCTGCCACCTTTTCAAAGATCATAGTAAACGAACTCCTTCGCCGTGAGCTGGACTTTAAAGGTCTATTGCTAACCGACGACCTCGAGATGGGAGGAATTACCGGTCACGGCTCCTTGGGCGAGGCAGCGGTAAGGGCGATTCTGGCCGGGCATGACCTACTGTTAATTTGTGAAATGGCCCAAAAGGTAAGGGAGGCATTGGAAGCTTTAGATAAAGCCTGGTCCCAGGGAATACTGGATACCGGGAAACTAGACCTGAGCCTCAAGCGAATTTCCAGACTTACCTTATCATCCCGGAAATGACCTTTGTGTTTCCTCCTGGCAAAATCTCTCTTTTCACCTCAGAGAAATGGCTCTTAAAAAAGTTGGCTTCCTGTCTGAGAAGGGACTTAGATCCCAAGTTTCCTGCTACCACCATCCTGACATAAAAGAGAAATTTAATTAATTTTTTTTTTGGGACCTCGTGTTCCATCATGCAGAACCTGCCCCCAGTCCGGCAGACCCTTTTGACCTCCATAATGGTCTTTTCTCTTACCTCCCCTTTTAGTTCATAAAATGCATGGGAGCAGGTTACAGCGGAAATAGACTTATCCTTAAAAGGGAGGTGCTGGGCCTCGGCCTGTATCAGGACTATGTTTTTTATGTCTCTCTTTCTTATTTTTTTGGCAGCTTTCTGGAGCATTCCGCTTGAGAAATCGAGTCCAACCACCAAGCCACCACTACCCACCTTCTCAGCCAGGAAAGGTGGAACAGATCCTGTCCCTGTGCAGAGGTCCAGTGCCACGTCCCCTGCCTTGAGTCCTGTTTTGTCGGCCAGAGCACCACGAAGACGACCCTGGACGTCATGGGAGTGGAGCTCAATAATGCGGTCGTAGACTTTTGAAAACAGATTATAATAGGATTGTCTGAGTGAACTCATAGGTAATTATCTACTTTCCCGTCCGGCAGTGAACGGTATTGCCAATTTAGAGTTTGCAAGAGCATGAATGTTCGCCACCCGCTCGCTACGCTTGCTCGACACACACAGACTCACACAGACGTTTTCCCCGCCGACACGGCGGGGAAAAGTGGCTGCTTGGCCATTTGTCGGTTTGGTAGATGGCCCGAATCTGTGTTTGTCTGTGGCTAATTAAAAAATATCCTTTTTCAAAATCCGACATGCAGGATTTAGGTATCAAGTCTTCATTGATTAGTATATGATTTAGTTGTAGAAAGTCAAAAATTTACAGCAAAAAATTTTCTCTGCGATCTTTGCGCCAGCGGTGAAATATGATTCCGATCAAAAAGCCCGAGATGCAAGGCGTAAAATTTTCCAGGAATATGGCATAGTTAGCGTATGTCGAATAGTCTGGAAAATTGAAACAACGCTGCTGATTGGGTTTTTTCAGCAGAATCATTACATAATATTTTAATGTAAGAGGTGCCAAACTGAAACTGGCTATTGTTTCCGTGCCTTGTATGAGGCCCACCAGCCCTCCTCTTGGGCCTGCCGTTCTGTTGTCATATCTGAAGAAAAACTCGCCGGATATGTATGTAAGGGCCTTTGATCTGAATCTGCTCTACTACGATAGAGTCCTGGATGATTTGAGTAAGGGGAATTTTAAAATTCGTCTCTATGACTGGGATGAAGAGACCACAGCTCAAAAAATCGGCCAGGCGGTGAATTTTCTAAAGCATGGCACAAAGGAAAAATTCGACCTAAAGCTATACCATCATTTTGTCACGATTTTTTTGAGCTTTGAGAGTATCTTTAATGCATTTATGTCCGAAATGGCAAAAAGGCATTTGATGGGGCTCTCCGTGCCCGATAGGGTGAAGATATTTTTTGAGGATCTCGTCAATCCGGTCTTGGATTATGGTCCTGACATGGTGGGCCTTTCAGTCCTTTTTAATAGCCAGACCGTTTTTGCCCTGCTCATGGCCTCTTTGATTAAAGAAAAAAAGGATATAAATGTTGTTTTGGGCGGGGCCAGACTTGGGGTCATGCGTTATCCGGAGAGGCTTTTCAAGGAGCCCTGGGTCTTCACTACCAAGGACAGGACAATGCAGTTGGAATTTCGGCGATATGTTGATTTTCTTATTCCAGGGGAAGGGGAGAAGGCCTTGCTCAATCTTTGCATGGTTCAAGATGAGAAGGACCTGGCCGAGGTACCCAATCTTGTCTATATGAGAGATCAGGAGGTCAGAACAAATCCGCCCCATGTCATTCACGACCTCGACCAGATACCTGAGCCGGATTTCAGCGATTTTCGACTGGACAAATATATAGGCCCTGAGGTAGTTCTGCCTTTCTTGAGTTCAAGGGGATGTCCCTGGGGAAGATGCACATTCTGTACACATCATCATTCTTACTCACTCTATCGAGAGCTTGAAGTTGAGGAATGCCTGGAGCAGATAAGACACCTAAAAGAACAATATGGAGTACCATTTCTTAATTTTTATGATGAGATGATCCCTCCGGACCGTTTCAGAGATCTGGCACAGGCCATAATTAATGAAGGGATAGAGATCTCCTACGCAGCATACGCCAAACCCATAAGAGAATTTGATTCTGATCTGCTTAAGCTGATTCATCGGTCCGGAGGGCGTGTAATCATGTGGGGCGTGGAGTCGGCCAGCCAGCGGATCCTTAACCTCATGAGAAAGGGGACAAGGATCAAAGAGACGGAGAAGGTCCTTCAGGATGCCGAGCATGCAGGTCTAATGAACCTGATATTCATAATGTTTGGTTTTCCTACTGAGACAGAGGCAGAATTTAATGAGACCTTGAATTTTCTCGATAAGAACAAGGATTACATACATGCCCTCTCCAAGGGCAAATTCGTCCTGTCAGAAGGTTCTCTTATACAGAAAAAACCTGATAAGTTTGCAATTACCGAAATCCGGGAGGCTGCGGAATCAAGAGTCTATAACAGGGTTTTCGACTATCAGGTCTCCAAAGGGCTTGGTCCCAGGGAGGTGTCGGCTCTGTATGAGAAGGACATTAAGCATCTGGAATCCATTGGATTCTCACCTCGTTTCGGAGCCTATCGGGAGCACCTTCTGGCATATGCCGTATCAAGAGATATTAATCTGTGCGATTAGGCATGAAAGAGCCCTAAATAAATTTAGTAATTTAGGGGATGTACAAATGCAAAAAGTGATACACTCGGTTGACGGCCTGTTTACTTATGGCTGGTCACATCGCCCAGGCATAGACACCCGTTCAGGTTTCCGAGGCGATGGTTCTCATAAAGTCTGCAAATATGTTTTCGATTTGTTTTTATGAGAAATTTGCTCGATAAGATCAAACAGAAAAAACTCTCGTTTTTTAAACCAAAAAAGGAATTGAAGGCGCGGTGATCACGAAAAAACATGAAAAATGTGTAAAAAGACCATTGAGCAAAAATTCCGATAAAATAATAGATTGCCATAAATGTGAACATTACTATGTCACTTGGGATAAAGATTTTCCTCATGGGTGTAAAGCTATGGGGTTTAAATCAAAACGATTCCCTTCAATAGTTGTACGTGATAATTCTTATGCAAAATGTCTATTTTATAAAAATAAAAATTGACTGATAGGAAAACGCTTTTAAACCCTGTGACGGACCGGAAAATTGAACGCTTTTTCATGACCATTCAAGAGTCGGTCCAGTTGATCCTCCAGTCTGGTTATATGGGAGTTGGGGGTGAAATTTTTGTCCTAGATATGGGACAGCCGGTGAAGATACTGAGTTTGGCTGAAAAACTGATTATACTTTCCGGCAATTGGCCGTATGACGACATAGAAATTACCTTTGAAGGCTTACGTTCAGGCGAAAAGATGTATGAGGAACTGTTCAATAAAGAAGAACAGCATATAAAGACCGATCATCCCCGAATCATGGTAGCCCTTTCAGAGCCTGTGGATACGGAATTTATGGAAAAGGCAATTATACAAATTCATCGGTTTATAAAGGAGCGGGACGAAGAGGCTTTAAGAAACAAATTTAAAGAGTTGGTGCCTGGGTATCAGTTCAAGCCACCCATTCTGCATTCTGGTAACTGATTAAGCTTAAAATACACCACATATGGTCGAGCCTTTATTTTTTATTTGGTATAAGACAAGAGGCCTTTTGTGTTCCTATTTCCAAAGTTCCTCCAATTTGTTCTACCCTGAGCTTTGCTAGTTTGAGAGCCAGGACAAGAAAAAGATAGTCAGAGGTCTTCTGCGTGCACTCGTTTACTTCCGATGAATATTTGTTGATATCTTGATCCCAGTCAAAGGGGAAAGCATTTCCTGTATGTTCAAATTCTAAAAACCACGCAGACTCATCTTTTTGGCTCAATGTTATTTTTAGATCACGTTCTTTGGTTTCTCGTACTTGTTTTATGCAAGCATCTAACAAGCAGTCAATCAAATCACGAAGGTATCCTTCATTAATTACAATCAAGGTTGGCATAGTGGGCAAAGCCAGCTGTTTTCCCACCTGATGCTTAAAAAAGAGGTCTGCATTCCAGAAATCCAGTTCTTCTTCAAGTACTTGGTTCAGAATTAAAGGCCTCTGCCCATCTTCCCCATCTTGGCTTCTATTGGTAATTAGATTGACCATATTTTCCATACGAGCCAGCGTCTCTTCCATCTGCGAGAGTCGTTCTGTCCCCTTCCGTAGATTGTCCGCAAGCTCCTTCAACTGTTTGGCAGCAGTATCTGGCAGGCTGAGGGCAAGGGTGGATTCAAAGGCCTTCAGATCTTTTGCGGTATCCATTTTTAATATTTCAATTTGCATGGATAGGATCTGTATAGGACCGTTCAAGTTATGAACAATGCCCTTTACAAGATGTCCAATCTTGCTGTTTTGAAAGCAGCTATACAAAAGACGTTCTAAAAACTGAGTATTTTCCATAATTTTCTATTTTCCTTAATAAAAGAATTTAGGGATTTAGAAATTAAAATCAATAGATGGTTACACTGCAAAAAGTCTGAAATATGATTCAGCTCAAAAAGCCAGAGATGCAAGGCGCGAAATTTTCCAGGAATGAGAAGTACTTATCGTACGTCACAATGACTGAAAAATTGAAGCAACGCAGCAAATTGGGTTTTTCAGCGGAATCAATAAATACCTTGAATTTCTCAATTCATCAATTCATCAATTCACATTTTATCAATTATCAGTAAAATAAAATCTTGCTTGTGGGACTTGTTTGATATGATTATTGTTATTGAACTTATACTAATATTCTATCGGTAAGAAGGAATGAGGACTTGAGTATTCTTAAACCCGATTCACTTTTAACTTTGCCGGCGGCTGAGGCCGAGGCACTTATGAATGAACTCTCTCTTGCTGAACAGGCATCTGTGGTCTTAATGACTCCATGGGAAAGGCGTCAGGAAATAATACTTCTTTCTCAGGATAGTATGGCCCTTGTGCAAGGACTGCCGATTGAGGAATTGTTCTGGACAGTTAAGGCAATTGGGCCTCAGGATGCTGTTCACATTTTGAATTTGGCAAATGCGGAACAGTTACAGTTCGTGTTCGATCTGGACTGGTGGGATAAGGCTGAACTCAGGCCTGAGAAAATAGCAACATGGATATTACTCCTCTTTGAAATCGGCGAAGAGGCGATGGCATCTTGGTTACAATGGCTGATGAAAAAAGATGAAACACTTCTTCCTGCCATTTTGAGACCCTTTATCCGGATCTACAAAAGGCCTGATGACATGGATATACTGGAAGCCATAGACATATTTCCTAAATTTACTTTGGATAATGTGTATTTCATATTTTTTAAAAAAGAGTCATTGCAGCCAATCTGGGGACGTTTTCTCATGAAGATGCTGGAGGTGTCGCCTGGTCTCTACAGGGATGTATTAGAGATCATCCTCGGAAAAAGTGAGGCTGAAAACGTGGAAAAGTCCTTTCGTCTTCGGCGTTCAAGAATAGGAGATTGTGGCCTTCCGGATTATTATGACGCCCTTGATATCTACGCCCCTCTGCATGGTAATCATATTAGAAAAGTTGAAATTGCCCACCTCGAAGAAAAAAAAAGGTTTGATATTCTGCTACCGGCCTTTGTGCCTACTCTATACATGGGAGACTATCCGGTCCTTCGAATTGCTATACAAGAACTGTCAGGCACAAAAGTCATGGAACGAGTTATTCGGGAATGGGTAGGCGCTGCAAACAAGGTCCTTATGGTGGATGAGGTTGACCTCGATGACCCCGTTGCATTACGCAATTCCCTTTTGAAGGTGGCGGCCTTTCTCAATCTGGGTTTGGAAGCTGCGGCGAAGACAGAACATAGGTCCCCAAAGGACATCTTGAAATCCGGTGCATTAGAAGACGTAATAAGGTTTGCCAATACCATGATCAGGAGATTGGCTGCAAAGGCTCACAGCCTGGTAGCCTCAGGCCGAATATCCAAGGATTGCTTGTATTTGCCTGAAGCATGGGCAGGTGCCTTAAAAGGACTATTATTTGAACGTCCCTTGTTATGGGACCCAGTCCTTAGCGAGTATCGCCCATTTTGTGACATGACAGACCTCATCGCTGTGGAAAATATTATAACCACCACGGATGAATGGACACGCCTTATGGCCCACATCTTACCTCAACATGGAAATTGGGCCAGAGAGATTCCATGGACATCAACCAACTTAGGACATCCGAATGAGCTTATTTTACCCCAGGCCCTTTTGACCGCCCTTGCCCAAAAGACATTAGGTGGAGAATTGAAGATTTATCCTGTACCGGCAGGGAAACTCAACTACTTGAGAAGCACGTGGTTCCCAGCTATTCCAACTCCCTCATTCAGTAAAGAAAAAAATTCTTCAGGGCCCAAACCACTATTAGAGACAGTCAAACATTGCGTAGAGGCCTTGCAACCTGTTGCTGAGAAGGCAGGCCTTACGCGCGCGAGACTTGATTCAATTGTGAAGGAATCTTTAATGACGCTTTACGATGAGTGGATGAATTTACCAGATGGCATACCAATTGACGGTCGTTTTGTCTCTTCCATTATTGTTGATCTGGAGGCTGACTGACTATCCAACCTACGTTGAGCGATTAGCCATTAGCGTTTAGCTTTGAAAAATGGTTCATCTTAGGTTTATAAAACTTCTCATATGCAAGAACCCAACAGCAAGGCGTCAGCGGGCCTGTTCCCGTCTATCCTGACCTATGATACGAAAAATACTGCTATTCAAGGCTTAGATTTAGGACGTTTAGGGCATGTACGGGTCTTGTACGAGGACAACCACCTCCTGGTACTTTCAAAACCTGCATGTGTTCCGACTGTACCTGATTCCAGTAAAGACATGTCACTGCTGGACTGGGGCAAGATGTATCTGAAGAAGACCAGGAGCAAGCCTGGCAATGTCTTTCTCGGAGTAGTTCATAGACTTGACCGTCCTGTCTCAGGAGTAGTCTGCTTTGCCGTCACCTCAAAGGCCGCTTCCCGGCTTTCCGACCATCTCCGTACACATAGGATGTCCAAGACCTACCTGGCCTTGACTAAAAAAAAGCCCCCATCTGAATACGGGGTACTTGAGCACATAATCAAAAAAAACAATGCAAAAAACATCGTAAGGGTAATATCTGCCGGCGCTACAGAAACCGGAGGAAAATTTGCTTATACTTCCTGGGCGTTGCTTGAGGCCAGGGAGGATATCTATTTGCTTGAACTCAAACCGGAAACCGGGCGCTCGCATCAACTGAGGGTGCAGTGCGCTGCCATGGGATGTCCACTGATAGGTGACGTCAAATATGGTGCTGAAGCCCCATTGCCTGATGCCTCTATCGGTCTTCATGCCTATAAATTAGAGTTTTTACATCCTGTTCGAAAGGAAGGGCTTAGCCTCTTAACTCCGCCTCCGGATTCAGGACCATGGAGACCTTTCACGGGTTCAGAGCTAAGAAGTCTAAACACATAACCCGGATAAACCTGAACAGTGCCTTAAGTTAACTAGTGTCCTGTCAAGCAATAACTGACGTATCTTGCTTGTCCTTTTACTTACCTGACTGCGTTACTCCTTCGGTTACATAGCACTGCTATGCTCTCTCAGTCGTGCCTTGCAGGCAGGTAAAATTATTTCGCAATCTTACGTCACTTCTCACTTGACATGACACTAAAGTCTGAAAATATTTTGCCACAAAAAGCACGAAATTTAGAACTGCTGGAATAGTGCCTTAACTGTACCGAACAAATTGACAGTCCCTTGAGGCCTGATTAGGCTCCTGACCATGAGTTCTGTGATCCTCGAAAAACCGTGGGATTTTGCCTCTCTGAATACGTTGGCAATTGATGAACTTGCCAGGAAGTCAGGGATCCCGGACATTATTGCCAAGTTTCTGTATCAACGTGGGATAAGCACACCTGAGGCTGTTGCTCAACACCTCAGCCCTGCGCTGAAATCCCTCAGCGATCCCTGGAAAATGATGGACATGGACAAGGCCGTTGACCGGCTGGTCAAGGCAGTAGCTCAGAGGGAACAGGTGGCCGTGTTTGGTGATTATGATGTCGACGGTGTAACCTCCGCAGCCTTAATCTTCGAATTTCTTGGAGGGCTTGGGCTAAATGTAACAGTCTATATTCCCCACCGGGAGCACGAGGGCTATGGACTTAATGCAGAAGCTTTACGGAATCTCGCATCCAGAGGCTGTAAGCTTCTGATTACAGTTGATTGCTGCATATCGGATAATGAGGCAGTCGCCCTGGCAGGGGAGCTTGGGATGGATGTCATTATCACCGACCACCACGAACCTCCTGATTCCCTTCCCAAGGCACTGGCAGTGCTAAATCCCAAGCGTTCTGATTGCCCCTTTGCTTTCAAAGAACTTGCCGGCGTAGGTGTGGCCTTTAATCTTGTCAGGGCCTTAAGACATCGTCTTTATGAGCTTGGGCATTGGAACGCTGGTCAGGTGCCCAATCTTAAGAAATATTTAGATTTTGTAGCCCTGGGGACTGTGGCGGATGTGGTTCCGCTATTGGGGGACAATCGCATACTGGTCCGGGCGGGACTTGAGGTGCTTGATAGATGTGACAGGCCGGGGATCAAGGCATTAAAGGCATTATGTTCTCTGGATTCCGGTATTACCTCCACGGATATCGCCTTCCGCCTTGCTCCACGAATAAATGCCGCCGGGCGGATGGCTCATGCGGATAAAGCTTTCAGGTTGCTCGTCACAGACGATGAGTCAGAGGCGAAGCAGCTTGCCGACGAATTGCAACTGCTCAATCAGGAGCGCCAGGCGGAACAAAAGCATATATTTAATGAAGCATTAGATAAAATCCGATCTCTTGAAAAGCAGGCCGCCTATGTCTTGTCGAGCCCTGAATGGAAAAGAGGCATTATAGGTATAGTCGCATCCAGACTGGTAGAGCAATTCCATAGGCCTGTGATTCTTCTTGCGCTGGACGGAGATGAGGCACAAGGTTCGGGCCGAAGTCCTGAAGGAATCAATCTCTACGAGTCTCTTTGTGCCTGTTCCGGCCACCTTAGTTCCTTTGGCGGACACAGGGCTGCTGCCGGGTTGAGGTTGCCCTCTGATTCAGTCGAAGTATTCCATACGGCCTTTCAAGAAGTCGTGGCCTCGGTTCTGGAGCAAAACGACATCTGTCCAAGGCTTATGGTTGATTGCACAGCCTGTATTGAGGAACTCATTGATCCGGGTTTTTCCCGGTTCTATGAGCATCTGGAGCCCTTTGGTGCGGGCTATCCGGCCCCTCTGTTTGCAGTTAGGGATTTCTCGGTCTGCAGATCAACAGTTGTTGGGAATGGCCACTTGAAACTCTCTATTACGTCCCGGACCGGCTTGCAAAATGAGTACATGAGAGGAAAAGTAGATCTGGTCGGCTGGGGACAAGGAGATAAGGTAGGTCTTCCCTGGGAGGAGCTTGAGCTTGCCTGCATGCCTTGTATCAATGTATGGAAAGGGCGAAAGCAACTCGAGCTAAGACTGAAAGATATCCGGTATAGATAGCTCATGTTCAGAACATGCCTTTAATTGGTAAGATTTCGGTTGAGTGAAATGGCTGCGGTTGCGCAGCTCGTATCGGATTCGTAGAGCGGTTATGGATAACCTGCCGCTTGCTTGGACCAAATTCAGTGAGTGCAAGTTACGGCGCAACCGAACAACCAATAACGAAGTGCATATAAATCAAACGAGTGTTTGCTGGAATTATCAATTGGTGAACCATCGATTTTTTCAGTTTCCAAATTTATGAAAATAGCTTATGCGTCTTAATTCTCTAACACTTTTCGG
>JAFDDO010000162.1 GCA_019310825.1 Deltaproteobacteria bacterium
TAGACAAGGTCAGGGAAACTGCCCAGGAGAAGATGCTGGCAGCCATACAGATACCCTCCAAAATCGAACGAGTTGAGGGAATAAAGCGCCTCAAAACAGAAGTTCAGGAGGCATTGGCTGCAGACCATCCCGGGCGTGAACGGGAAATATCAGAGTGCATGAATGGCCTTGAAAAGGAGCTGATGCGTACTTTGATTACAAAAGAAAAGCGCCGGATTGATGGCAGGACTTTTGATGAAGTCAGGCCGATTTCCTGCTCTGTGGGAGAACTCCCCCGCACTCACGGCTCAGCGGTCTTCACCCGCGGAGAAACCCAGGTGCTGGCAGTGGCAACCCTTGGTAGCGCTGACGATGAACAGAGGATCGAGTCCCCTGCGGGACAACATTTTAAACACTTCTTGCTGCACTATAATTTTACCCCTTACAGCGTAGGCGAAGTAAGACCGATGAGGGGTCCGGCACGAAGAGATATCGGCCATGGTGTACTGGCAGAACGGGCGCTGGTCGGAGTAGTACCTCCTGCGGCCGATTTTCCATACACTATTCGCATTGTTTCAGATGTTTTGGAATCAAATGGCTCATCCTCAATGGCTACCGTTTGTGGAGGGGCACTTGCTATGATGGATGCCGGCATCCCCATTCGAGACATGGTGGCAGGGGTTGCAATGGGCCTTATAAAGGAGAATGACGAGATCATCATACTCTCTGATATTCTGGGAGATGAAGACCACATGGGCGATATGGACTTCAAGGTAGCAGGGACCGAGGAAGGGATTGCCGCGCTTCAGATGGATATCAAGATTTCAGGGATCAGCCGGGATATTTTAAGCAAGGCGCTTATGCAGGCAAAAGATGCAAGGCTCTTTATCCTGGGCAAGATGAAAGAGGTGATAGATCATCCCAGAAAAGACCTTTCCCCGTATGCACCTAAGATCATTACCCTCAATATCAATCCGGACAAAATCAGGGATCTTATTGGTCCTGGGGGAAAGATTATACGTGGTATAATAGCGGAAACCGGCGTAAAGATAGACGTCGATGATTCAGGTGAGGTGAACATCTTTTCCTCTTCAGGGGAAGCAGCAGAAGATGCTATCAAAAGGATCAAGGACCTCACAAAAGAGGCTGAGGTCGGAGAGTTCTACCTTGGGACTGTAAAAAAGATCATGGACTTCGGGGCGTTTGTTGAGATATTACCCGGTACCGACGGTCTGGTGCACATTTCCCAACTGGAAAATGGGCATGTGAAAAATGTAACAGATATACTTGCCGAAGGTGATGAAGTCCGTGTAAAAGTTATAGGTATAGATCAACAAGGAAGGATCAAGCTCAGCCGCAAGGCTGCCATGAACGAGCCGGGAGCTACTGTTCAAAAGTGAACCAGCAATACAATAAGTCTGTACTTTCAAACGGCATTCGTGTGCTCACTGAGCGCATACCCAATGTCCGCTCGGTATCAGTCGGTGTTTGGGTTACTATAGGAGCCAGGGACGAGGATGCCAGCAACTCAGGTATTTCCCACTTTATCGAGCACATGATTTTTAAGGGGACTGAATTGCGTACGGCTTTGGACATTGCCAAGGCCTTTGACCAGATGGGCGGCTTTTCCAATGCCTTTACCTCCAAAGAGGTCACATGTTTCCACGCAAAGGTAATGGATGTCCATCTAGACAGGGCGCTGGATTTATTCTCTGATATTTTTCTCCATTCCAGATTTGACGACAATGAAGTGGAAAGAGAACGCAGGGTCATAATGCAAGAGATCAGCATGCTTGAGGACTCCCCGGATGAGTTGATACATGAGCTTTTTAACAAATTTTACTGGCCCGGAAGCAACCTTGGACAATCCATTCTCGGTACTGTTGACAACGTTAGCGCAATAAGTTCACAGACCTTGAAGGAGTTTGTAGCTGAAGCCTATGTAGGCCCAAAAGTCCTGATCGCTGCGGCGGGTAACCTGGAACATGAGTCTTTTGTTGCCAAGATAAACGGACTTTTCGGAGGCCTGATGTCTATCAATGGCCATTCATCTCATTCCAGGCCTGTACCCCACCCTGGGGTTAAGTTTGTCAAAAAAGACCTGGAACAACTTCACTTACTGATGGGCTATGAGGGACCATGTTCCTCAGACCCTCAACGCTATCCCGCCCTGTTGCTTAACGTCATTTTGGGCGGCTCCATGAGTTCCAGGCTGTTTCAGGAGATAAGGGAAAAACGGGGTCTTGCCTACTCAGTCTATTCTTTTTTCTCCTCGTTTCAGGATACTGGGATGTTGGGAATTTATGCAGGCATTTCTGAAAAACAGTTTTCGAAAACGGCAGAGCTAATGCATGGGGAGTTAAAAAAGCTCGCCGATCAATCTATTGAATGCGATGAACTGGAGGCTGCCAGGGATCACATCAAAGGTGGATTGTTGCTCTCTGCTGAAAGCACAGACAGTCGCATGACGCGTTTGGCAAAAAATGAAATAAATCTGGACAAATTCGTCTCCTACGATGAAGTAATCCGCAAAATTAATGCAGTCACCTCTGAGGACATAAAGCAGATGGCAACACAGTGTCTGAAGGGAGGCTCTACCTTGGTCTGCCTGGGGCCGATCCCGGATGGAGAGGCCGTAAGGTATGAGGAACTGGCAAATTCTTTTACGGGCAGCTCCTGAGTAGTATGTGATAGAATCCTTGACTATAAGATCACCAGAAGGACTATCTGTAGTTATAAAGATAAAACGCCTGCCCCATGCAGTTGACCTTCCTCTTCCCCAATACATAACCAGGCAATCAGCAGGCATGGATTTAGCCGCAGCGATCCAACACGATATTCACCTTCATCCAGGGGAAATAGGTCTTGTTCCCACAGGTCTTGCAGTAGCTCTACCACACGGTTATGAATTCCAGATCCGGCCCAGGAGTGGACTTGCCATCAAACACGGTCTGACAGTAGTTAATGCACCCGGCACTATTGACGCCGACTACCGCGGCGAGATACAAGTGGGACTCATTAATCTTGGAGCGGAGACTGTCACCATCAAGAGGGAACAAAGGATAGCCCAGATGATTCTTGCCAGGGTCTGGCAGGCAAGCTGGCAAGAAGTAGATTCACTCCCCACAACCGCAAGGGGCAAAGGCGGCTTTGGTCATAGCGGGGTTTAGCTGATAGGGCGGATAACCTACCTGTGAAATTCAGCATCCCGCAGACATTCCTCAAGCTGTGCCTGCAATGCAGGATGGATACTAAGCATGTCAAGTTTTTCATTTCGTGATAACTTTACAAATATCGTATGATATATAGCAAGATCAACCCAAGATATCAGTAAGGCCTGTCAAGTCTTTTTTCCTAATATATAGAATATATTAAGTGAGCTGTGAGGGATCAGGACCCAGCGGCGGATCTCAGAGCGGAGGGCTCGTTGCGGCTTGGAGGTATGAAGACTTTCTCAATTCGACCAGATCCGTGATGATGGTGAGGATTTTCGTTTGCTGCACATTTTTGTAGATGCTGATGCGTGCCCGGTCAAACGGGAGGTATGCCGCGTCGCAAGCCGATATCGCCTTGGTGTCACATTGGCGGCCAACTCTTGGATGCGAGTTCCGAATGAACGATGGATTGCACTCGAAGTTGTAGGGAACGGACTCGACGCGGCCGATGATTGGATTGTCGAACACGTGCAACCTCATGACATCGTGGTTACCGCTGATATTCCGCTTGCGAGCCGCTGCTTGAAGGAAGGCGCACGTGTAATTGGTCCAACCGGAAAGCCGTTCACGGAAAACAACATAGGTGAAGCCGTCGCGACTCGGGACCTGCTGTCAGAACTTCGTGGCGCAGGAGAGATAATGGGCGGGCCTCCACCTCTAAAAAAGAGTGACCGATCACGTTTTCTTCAACAGCTCGACGACGTGATTCAATCAATCCGTCGTAAGTATCCGTTCAATTCCACTTAACAAGGCTATTTATCTGACGCAAAAAGCCGTGCGGCTGATTAGTAGCGTTCGGTAGTGAAAAATATAAAAAATGACATTCCTAAGAACTCAGGTAAAAATATATTCATATTCTGGGCGTAAAAATTCTGGGCAGGTTTGTTTGAAAAAAATATCACGGCCAGGGTTGCAATACAGAAAAGCTGTATTACTTTAGCCGCTCGCCCTGCCGAACCGCGGCGGGGCGTTTTTTTGCATAATCGCACAACGTCTTAAAAAATTCAGGAGATAAAAAAATGACAGACATTTCAAAAATTACGCTGTACAGCGGCGGCCACAAGGGGGCTGAGGCGGAATTCGGCAAACTTGCCGAGGCCTGGCACATAAAAGAGGTGAATATATCATTTGAAGGGCACAATGCCGAGCGTACCCGGGGCCTCCGTTTACTGAACCGGGAAGAGCTGCAAAGGGGCGATGTCAGCATGGAAATTGTGTCCAAGCGGATGAGACGCACTTACTCCCGGACGGATAAGATCCGAAAAGTCATCCAGTCCATTTTTCACATGGTCAATAGCGGCCACCATGTCATTGCGGTCGGCTGGATACTGCCGGACAATACCGTCAAGGGGGGAACAGGCTGGGGGGTCGAGTTGGCAAAACTATTTAACCGGCCGCTGAGCGTCTATGATCAGGAACGAAAGGGGTGGTTTTCCTGGGAGGACAGCCAATGGGTTGAGAACACACCGGTG
>JAFDDO010000163.1 GCA_019310825.1 Deltaproteobacteria bacterium
AAAATTAACACTGCCCCCTTTATACTTGGTATTCTTGTACTTATACCCCCTGATTCCGAATCCGTGATATAATAAACTTGTGGACATGCTCTAATCTCCTTCCTGAAAAATATGTTTGGAAGAAAATTATCATGTCCACATTTTAAAAAAGCCAGGTACGCAAAAACCGGAAGAACCAACTTTAAGCTATAGAAAAGCATCAGAAGAAAGCAGCCATGCAAAGAGGAGAACTGAAATGAAGAAAGACGTAGTGAAAACAAGGAGAGGCATAATGATTATAGCGACCCTTTCAACAATATTGTTTTTTCTGTTACCGGTTTCTTCTCTGGCAGAAAACCTTGAGTCTACAGCAGGGTCGGGCAATACGACAACATCTCCAGGTGAGACCTGTAAAGGCACGCTCTCAAAAGGAGGCCGTTGGTGTGATCTGGGTGATGGTACGGTAAAGGACCTGACAAGCGGGCTGGTGTGGTTGAAAAATGCAAGATGCAGCCGGGAACGAATGAAATGGTTTGATGCAGTAAAGGATTCAATTGAAAATATAAGAAGCGGAGACTGTGGTTTGACCGATGGATCTGAATGGGGCGACTGGCGGTTGCCTACTAAAAAAGAGCTTGTTGGGATTACCGCCAGTACCGGCAAAGAATATGTAACATCAACAAATATGCAGTTGTTTAAAGATGTTCAGTCCGGCAGTTACTGGACGATTACTTCTGAGGCGTCTAGAAAATACAACGCGTGGAACGTTATTATGAAAGATGGTTATGCAAGCGTAGACAATAAGGCCCATGACTGTTATGTGTGGCCGGTACGTTCAGACAATTAATTCCGGCGAAATATACCAACTGATTTTTGGTACATGACGTAGTGTAGGGTTTTAGAGAGCAATTTGACAATCAAACCATGAAAGGAGATATTTATGGTAGAGATCAGCGAATTCACTCGTCTTCTCGATATACTCCACGCCCAGCCGGTTCTTACGTTGTTTCTGATTCTCGGTATGGGGTATCTGATTGGCAATATCCGCATTGGCAGCTTTTCTCTTGGACCGGTGGCAGGTGTACTGTTTGCCGGGCTTTTCCTTGGACATTTTGATTTTCGTATGCGTGCCGGGCCCCAGGCACTGGGTTTTGCATTATTTATATTTTCAGTAGGCTACCAGGCAGGACCCCGGTTTTTTGATGTGTTGAGAACCGATGGACTTAAGTATTTTTTGCTGGCACTCGTTGTTTCCATAACGGGTTTTTCCATGGCTGTCGTTGCATCGAAATTATTGTCCCTGGCACCAGGCACACCCGGGGGATTGTTGGCGGGGGGTTTAACCAGTTCTCCGACACTTGCTGCTGCGCAGGAAGCTATACGGTCCGGACAAATCAAACCACCCGGAAATTTAAGCGCCGATGCCATGATCGGCAATGTGGCCACCAGTTATGCCATTACGTATATTTTCGGGTTAGCCGGTCTCATAGCAATTATCAAGCTGCTGCCGCAAATACTGGGTATCGACCTGGAAAAGGAAGCGAAAATACTCGAAAGCAAAGATGAATCCGGCACAGCATCAAAACCGGCAAACGTTTCAGCCCGGATATACCGGATAACCAACGAAGAAATTACCAAAATACCGGCTTCTCAGCTTCGTGAACAATACTGGGATAAAACCTCGGTGGTAAGGGTGAAAAGGGATGGCCGGATCATTGAACCTGGTGCGACAGAAGGATTTCTTCAATTGGGTGATGAATTATACATTCTGGCCCCGGTTGAATATTTTACTACAGTCATTGCCAAATTCGGTGAGGAAATAACCCCCGATACAAGCACTGCACAATATACGGAAACAGCCCAAATTGTCGTTATTAATAAAAAAGCCATTGGCAAGTCTCTTCAGGAACTGGATATTGCCAGAAAATTTGGTGTGCTGCTGACACGCGTTACGCGTATGCGCATGAAAGTGCCCAGTACTGCTGATTTCGAGTTACGCAAAGGAGATATCCTCACTGTTGTCGGCCCTCATGACTGCGTTGATCTTCTTGGTAAAGAAGTCGGGCACGTTGAACGGGAAATTGCGGAAACGGACATGGTCACTTTTGCCTTTGGCATTGCTATAGGGGTCGTTATCGGTTTGTTCTCCATCAGTGTCGGACAATTATCAATCGGTTTGGGGTCGGCCGGCGGCCTGTTGACCGCCGGACTTATCATTGGATACCTGCGCAGTGTTCATCCAACTTTCGGGAGGCTGCCGGATGCTGCACGCTGGATATTGATGGAGTTTGGGCTGCTGCTGTTTATGGCAGGTGTTGGCCTGCGGGCCGGTGGTGATATCCTGGAAACTTTTGCAACAGCCGGTCCGATGTTGGTACTGGCCGGTATTGCTGTAACCACGATACCGATCCTTGTCGGTTATTTCTTTGGCAGGAAAGTTTTGAAGATCCATCCGGTTCTCCTGCTGGGTGGTATCACGGGTTCCATGACCAGCGGCGCCGCCCTGAGCGTTGTAACCAAAGCGACAAAGAGTTCGATGCCGTCCTTGGGCTATACCGGTGCCTATGCCTTTGCAAACGTCCTGTTAACGGTGGCTGGAAGCATTATCCTGTTTGTTTGAAAATGAAGGAATCTGCAGGCGATAACGCTGATCACAAAGGTTCTGATAAAAATACGATATGTGCAATTTAAAAGCATGATCCCATATTTCTATGAAGAACCGCTTCTCAATAGTATTATTTTCTGCACTTTTGATAAACCTCTGTCTGTCCTTAAATCTTTCCCTTGCCCGGGATGACGAAAGCATACCGGACCTTCTAAGGGAGCGCAGAGAGCGTAGTGTGGGGAAATGGCTTGAGGATAAAATAGTTCTGAAGCTCCTGGAACCATACACGGATGCCAAGAAGTGGCTGCACGACAAGACAAAGCTTGAGATTGCGATGCAGCAGCTTTTATTCTGTCAAAGCGCTACAGGTGGCCGTAATCCAAACGATACCGCAATTTCAAATTTTACCTTTTTTGGGCAATGGCACCTGGTTGACCATTCATTTTTGGGCAAGGGTTCTCTCGGGTATTACGTTGAGCGCCGCGATAATCTGGCGGACGCTACCGTAACCGATTTTTCAGATGAGGTTGGCGCCGCCTGGGGCTCCAATGATTTTGGTATATCGACCCGTGACCGGACCGCACTCAGGCAGCTGTGGTGGGAGCAACGAATGTTCGAGGAAAAGCTAGCCTTGACAGTAGGCAAGCTTCATACTGAAAACTATTATGACCGTAACAGCTTTGCCGGCAGCGGCAGCACGAAATTTGTCAGCCAGCCCTTTGCCATTAATCCTGCCCGGCTATTCCCCTCAGATGCCCTCGGTCTCAATGTTGCAGTATATCCGGGCAATAATTACTACCTGACATTTGGTTTTCATGATGCGAACGGCAAAACCACGACTTCAGGATTTAACAGCATTGATAAAAGTGAGCTTTTCAAGGCTTTCCTTTTGGCGCTGACCCCGGTCTTTGATGGGCTGGGTCGGGGCAATTACCGTTTCACCTTCTGGCACACGGACGAAACAGATGACCATGATGATGGGCTGGGGTTCTTAATCAGTTTTGACCAGGAGCTTGGCAAAAGCCTGGGGGTGTTTCTGAAGTATGGATATTCAGAGCCGAAACTGAATAAAATCGAACACCTCATATCCACGGGTTTTGTTATCCGTAATCCATGGAAGATGCAGGGAGATCTTATGGGGGCAGGGTTCTCCTGGGACAGTCCCGGCAATGGGGCACGTGATGAATACGCGATTGAGATGTTTTACCGGGTGCAGCTCACCACACATGTGCAGCTGACACCAAGCGTTGTCTTCATTTTCAACCCTTACAAGAAAGAGAATTCCGGTGCACTTGCCGTCTTTGGTTTACGGTGTCGGGCGCTGTTTTAGATCTGTGCGGATAAAATTTTTAACGGTCCAAAGAAAAGTGGATAGATACAGGACATCGTTAGGAGACGGTTTAAGCTTATATCCCCGGAAAGGAAAAAGGTTCCTGAAGACCTTGGATCATGGGCCGGTAGTCCATGAGGAATTTGATGATGGCTGGCCCGGATACGAAGAACCAACCATAACCTTTCGCTGAAAAAGGCGACAAGGCAGCCAAACGGGATAATCTATGCTGAAAACGGTCGGCTGAGGCCTCTTTTTTCCTTAACTCAGCTCAAAAAAGTCTATTTGATTTCTTGACAGACCAATCCCAATCGTGATACACGATTTTATTGTCATAGGAATTGCTGGAAATGGAGTCTGAGGAGATTTTGGGCCCACAATTCAGCGTTCACTGGTCAACCTGCTCATCTCGACTGACTTGCGAACGGCACAAGTCCCCCGGAACTGGGATGATACCTGGCATTTCGCCGCCGGCCTCCATTATCGGATCAATGGGAAGTGGTTGCTGCAGGGAGGCATGGCCTATGACACCAATCCGGTTGACGCTGAAGACCGCACTGCGGATATGCCGTTAGATCGGCAGGTCCGTTTTAGTTTGGGTGTGCGGCATGAGCAAAGTAAAAACGTGTCTACAGGCTTTATCTTCGAGTATATTGACTTCGGAAGCGCGAAAATCAAAAGTTCCTCCTTGCTTGCCGGGGACCTCATAGGGGAATACGATAAGAATGAGGCCTTCTTACTGGTCTTCAATGGCGGGGTGGTTCATTATGATATCACCTCTATTTCTTACAACGCCCACATTTTGCTTAATTAATACATAGAACACCCTGAATACGCTATCGTAATTACAATATAGTTTTTATGAACTTTTTAGAAAACAAAACCAAATCCAATTAGAGCCGAGACAGGAAGGAGAGAAACATTATGAATATACGAAGACCAATGACAATAGTATTTGTCGTTTCTCTGGCACTCTTATTGCTTGCGCCCCAGGGCGTGATCGCACAGAGTGAAGGCGGAGAAAAGTCCTTTAAGCAAGAAGAGCTGGACCAGTTGCTGGCACCAATTGCGCTCTATCCGGACTCTCTTCTATCCCAGATTCTGATGGCATCAACCTACCCCATTGAGGTTGTTCAGGCGGATCGTTGGGTCAATCAGAATGAAAGTCTCAAGGGAGATGCCCTAACCGCGGCTCTCGAGAAGCAGAGCTGGGACCCTAGCGTCAAGTCTTTGGTGAATTTCCCTCAAGTCCTGCAAATGATGAATGAGAAGCTGGATTGGACCCATAAACTGGGGGATGCCTTTCTCTCCCAACAGAAGGATGTGATGGATACGCTACAGACCCTTCGCAAAAAGGCTAAATCTGAGGGGAACCTGGAGACGACCAAAGAGCAGAAAGTCATTGTCGAAAAGGAAACGCAGACGATCATCATCGAATCCTCAAGCCCTCAGGTCGTCTATGTCCCAACTTACAACCCAGTCGTCGTGTATGGTCCCTGGTGGTATCCGGCATATCCGCCCTATTATTACCATCCGCCCGGATACGTGGTCGGTGGCCCTATGTATGCTTTTGGAGCCGGTGTGGCAATGGGTGCTGCCTGGGGCTATGCCTGGGGGGGCTGCCACTGGGGGCATGGTGAAGTAGATATAGACATCAATAGGAATACCAACATCAATCAGAACATCAACCGAAATAAGTACGCCAACAAAGTATCGAATCGGGAGGGAGGTCGGGGTTCCTGGAAACACAATCCGGAGCACCGCAAGGGGGTGTCTTACAGGGATAAGTCAACGGCTCAGAGGTTCGATAAGGGGGCATCCCGGGATGCGCGGTCCAGAGAAGCCTTCCGTGGGCGTGATAAAACAGGCAGGCAGGACCTTGCTCGGAGTGGGGCGGATAGAGGTTCGCTGGGCCGAGGCGGGGATAAAAAACGAAAAGATGCCGGCGGATTCGAGAGGTCGGGAAGCAAGAAGCGGTCTGGTGGTAGTGCTTTCGGAGGCTATGAACGGGGGAGTCGGACGAAGGACTACAGCGGGCGCGGCCGCAAAAGCATGTCATCTTCGCGCAGCAGAGGCAGCATCGGGAAGAGCCGGGGAGGGGGCGGCCGTGGACGTCGCTGAGATCTGACCCGAAACGAGATGACCACTTCAATGGAGGAAATACTATGGCGGTAATAGGAAACACAAAAAAACAAAATTCACTGTTGGAACGTTTCGCAGTGCCCTTTATAGTCGGATTATTCGTCGCTCTGACCTTAGGAGCATGCCAGGGTGATCTGAAGGATCAGGAAACTTTTGTTTCACCTGATGAGGCTGTCAAGGCCTTGGTGAACGCATTGAAGGGCAACGACGCGGCGCTGTCTGGTATTTTAGGGCCTGGGAGCGAGGATCTCGTTTCCTCCGGCGACCCGGTCGCGGACCAAGCGGAGCGTGATCGATTTATTACTCTTTATGAACAGAAAAACAAACTGGACGAGACGGAGGCTAACAAGGTGGTCCTCTACATGGGACATGATGATTGGCCATTCCCCATACCCATTGTGAAAAAAGACGGGGCATGGTGTTTCGACACCAACGAAGGCAGGGAGGAAATACTTGCGCGCAGGATTGGAAGGAATGAATTGAGCGTTATACAAACCTGTCTGGCCTATGTAGATGCCCAGAGAGAATATGCACTTAAAGATCAAGACAGTGACGGAATCCTGGCATATGCTCAAAAGTTCAAAAGCGATCCGGGGAAGAAGGATGGACTATATTGGAAGACAGAAGAAGGGGAAGAGCAAAGCCCATTCGGCCCACTCGTTGCCGCAGCTCATGAAAAAGGATATACCGCTAAGCAATCGGGTGGTAAGCCAGTCCCTTATCATGGGTATTATTACCGAATCCTAAAAGCTCAGGGGAAGAACGCACCGGGCGGTGCTTATGACTACGTTGTTAGAGGGAAGATGATCGGGGGATTTGCCATAGTGGCCTATCCTGTGCAGTACGGATCTTCAGGTATCATGACCTTTATTGTCAACCATGATGGCGTGGTTTACGAGAAAAACCTGAGCGACAACACAGAGAATGCTGCACTGGCGATGAAGCTTTTCAACCCGGACGGCACGTGGAAAAAGATGGAAAAAAGCGCTGATGAAAAATAAGTAGGGTTTTTTAAAAAATCAAAGTTTTCCCCAGGTAATGGATAAGAATTTGCTCCGCCATCGCCTTGGTATTGTCTAATGTTTTAGAGACTGTCGAAGAACCTCAAAAACTCCTAATTCATGCCTTTCTCGTGTCTGTAAGTCATTGAATTTTACAAACCCAAAAACAGTCAAAATGCTGAGCAGAAGTTTGAGTTTGATCGTGTAAGCGGGGATGAGGCAAAGTTCGGTGGCACTCTTATCCAGGACATACTGAGTGCAAACCAGGTCATGCTTGAGTTGGAAGATAGATCTCTGATCATACCGATCAATAATATCCAGAGCATTGAGGTTTCGCCATCTCCGGTTAAATTGCCGCCAACTGCGCTGAGGAACGTGCGACTTATTAAATAGAGAGATAGATCTCCTGGGCCTGCCAACTGTGAAGGCATCTATGGGGAAGGCTGGAAAACTTTATAAAAGGAGGGTTAAAGTTCATGTATCTTAGATATGTAATGGTTTTTTTTGTTGTGTTTTTCCTGACTGGCCTGGATGCAATGGCCATAGAATTTGAGGTCCCGCAAAACCGGAAGGTAACGGAAATCCTCCCGGCTGAGACCATTTCCGGGCCCCATTATAGCATCCGGAAAAATGTGGCCTCTTACGGGTATATGTATCACTATACTGTTGACTCTGATTTAGGAGTATTCAAGGATTTGAGGGAGTTAGTTTAATAGTTTAACATCATCTTCTTTTGCAAATTTTTCGCCTCGCTTGATGGCCTGCAAGA
>JAFDDO010000164.1 GCA_019310825.1 Deltaproteobacteria bacterium
CGGAACAAGGAACCTATACCGCAACCGCTACAGTGAATGATGGAAATGGCAATAGTGTAGGCCAATCACTACAGGTGCCGGTCGATGATATTCCTCCCACTGAACCAGAAAACGTATCTTACGATTAATTTCCTGCGCCATAAAAGCAAAAAAGGGGGCTTCGGCCCCCTTTTCATTTCACCACCCTTTCCGCCTCCCATTACCGATTTCGGCTCAAGGCCACTTTCGGCAGCTTGCACTACAATCTACTTTACCGATTTCAGCCCAAGGCCAAAATCGGTAATAGAGGATATCCGCTGGGTGCTTTTCGTTTTTGTTGGCATGATTTATATCATTACCGCTTTCGGCTCAAAGCCACTTTCAGCAACTCATGATTTGCTCTATTACCGATTTCAGCCCAAGGCCAAAATCGGTAACCTTCCCCATAGGGGACCTGACAGTTGCCCACAATCTTGTTCTCCAGCAATGAGTTGCCAGTAAGGAAAAGGGCCTATTCGCTTGGAAACCATTCGTCAAATTTCTGCACTGTCCCAGGATAATCAACGCCACCCGATTTCGGCCTTGAGCCCTTTTCGGCAATTTAAAATGTGTTTATCTGTCTTGTTATTTGTACTTTGCAATTATCTATGCTTGCGCTACAATCTACTTTACCGATTTCAGCCCAAGGCCAAAATCAGCAAAATCACCCAACGCCATATATAATAGATTATTCCAATGGACTTTGATGAACTCCTGAGACAGGGAAAGATAAAAAGGATATTCAGGGCCAAACGAAAGATTACTTCCCTGAACCTCGTATCTCATATTACGCAGTGTGCGGCCGGAAATGCGCCTCTTTTCCTGGAGGATAGCGATTATCTGTTCATGCTTTCGAATTTGAAGGAGGTGTCTCTGAAGCGATCTTTGGATGTTTATGCCTTTTGTCTCATGCCCAATCACCTGCACATTCTTTTGCGCCCCCGCAGAGCTGAGCTCCAAGAAGCAATGAGAGATTTATTTGCCCGCTATGCTATGGTTTTCAATAGGAAGTACGAGAGGAAAGGGCATCTTTTTGGGGGCCCTTATCGTCAAGCTGTCTGTCTGGATGATTCATACCTCCTTGCAGCATCCCTTTATATTCACATGAATCCGGCACGGGCGGGTCTTATAAAAGACCCTCGTGAATATCGATGGTCCTCAATCAAGCTGTATCATGATTTGAACGCACCGCCCTCGTTTGTGAAACCCTCTTTTGTGCTTGGCCTTTTAGCGAAGGAACGAAAGAAGCAAAAAGAAATTTACTCAAAATTGTTAGATAATTCCATTACGGTGGATGCAGGGGATGCGTTAGAAAAGACCGATGTAGTAAGTTCTTTTCGTAAAGTCCTTGTCCGAAATTTTCCTGCCGTGTTTTCGAAGTTACGAAAGCAGAAGCAGATTGCGCGTCTCACTGGTTTGGAACTGCTCGATGACGAGGAAATAGAGCAGGCAATTCAAGGTATGAGGGATCGGAAAACGAAGATATCTCCAGATGAGAAAAAGGCCCGAAAGTTTCTTGTAGAACAGCTTATAGCCAGGGGATACAAGAGAAAAGATATAGCCACAAAGCTCGGGATTTCCGTCAAAACCGTCTACAATATTTTCAAGGTACAGACTTAATCTTGAAATAATTACCGATTTCAGCCCAAGGCCCAAATGGGTAACAAGAAAGCCGCGCCTGAGACCAGGGGACTCTGGCCCCCTTTTGTATTTCACCACAGACACAGAGAAAAACGAGAAATTGGTCACAGACCCACACAGACTGACACAGACAAAGGATCTCTCCACTGGTGTGTACCCATCAGTGGAGAGATCCTTTGTGCAGTACCCTTCAGGGCAAAATGTCCGTGTGCGTTCGTGTGGGTCTGTGGCTAAAATTAGTTTATAGTAAGAAAAAATTTTTATTTTAGAAGTATCATCAAGGTCTCTAACGAGTCCGGCTAACGGATGGTGAGTTTATTAAAGGCGACGTATTCAGTGCCTTTAAATATCACAGAAGGCCAAAGTCGTAATACCACATAATCCACTATGATATTCTCTTTTTGACCTGCTGGTATACTTCCTTGCGATGGATGATGCCGAATATGAAAATCTCATTACCAGATATCTTGAAAACGATCCGATAATTCCCGACTCTCAACTTCCAATAGCCTTTAAGCGTTCTTCGCAATGGTCTCCCGTATATTTCGGGATGACTAACGAGACGATCTTCGATAGCTCTCTTGATTATTAACCTATTTCTTGCGTCAATTTTGGGTAAATCAATGCGTTTAATGGCCATATGATACTTGAGGTTAAATACCATTGTCTTGTCTTGTACGTTTTATTTCAAGACCAGATATCCTCATGGGATAATGCGGTTGAATCATCCCAGGATGTTTCTCTCTTTTCGGCAAGCATGACCAGGTAAATATCTTCTTGGATTTCAAGGGCTTCCTTGAGTAAATCTTTTACCTTTGCAGATAAAGAAACATTATCCTTTTTGGCCAACAAGCGAATGTCTTGGTATAGATAATCGTTCAAGACTACATTGATTCGAGGATTCTTTGCGGGCATCTTTTCCTCCTTAGGCTGGTAATTAATAATTGGTGTAACACTAGTGATACACTATGTCAAACAGGCTTGATGTCAATAGGGGAGTTTGTTCCGAGCGTTCTTGAAGCGACTTGGGGACATTGAGTAAATTGAATAACTACCTTTTATTTTTGGACACGGATTACACAGATTGCACGGATTAGGGATTAGAACAGGATTAGAGGATTAAACAGTCGCTTCGCGTGATGAAGAAGGAACCGCAAGTGTTATTGTATCGGTAAAGTATGCTAAGGCTCCCTTTATCGGCCAGCACGCAGTTCCTTTTCTCTTTGAACCCTCTCGTGGAGCCACACCTTGATTAAGGCCCCTCTGTCCACTCCAATACCAGCCCTAAGGTGGTCGATTTCGTTGACCAGTTCTTCTGCAACATCGAGGGTAATGCGGACTTTTTTTCCAGGGTGACTTATCCTAGCCTTTGAGATATCAACAAGGTCATGAATATCTTCACCGTCGTCAAACCTCCGGTCAAATTCATCATTAGTCTTGGCCAGTTTCTTTTTGCTCATATAGCCTCACCTCCTTTTTTCTGGAACGTCGTACGGAAATGATTCTTATTGCTTTGTATCTTTTAGTAAAAATTGCGGTCCAATGTTTTTCACCAATTTTACCAATCAAGATGCTTCTATTTTCAAGTGGATAAGAAGCTTCAATCTCTATTCTCCGAATATCATTCCAAATCTCCATAGCAGAGTTGAAATCGATACCATGCTTATACTTATTGGAAAGGTTTTTATTTTCATCCCACTCAAAATTCACTCATATATAGTACAGATTCTGTACAAAATGTCAAAAAGATTCAAGGTAAATTTCTTCTCTCTGCATTGAGATGTAATAATTTGAAGGAGACCTGTGAATTTGTTGACTTATGCTATTTTGAAGTATGTATATAGTGTCGGATCTCGCTGAGTTCGCAGAGAGCGCAGAGAAATATGTTTTTGGACACGGATTACACGGATTGCACGGATTAGGGATTAGAGCAGGATTAGAAGGATTAGCAGAGAAGAGCAGGGGCAGAAAAGAGCAGGATTAGATGATTAAAGGGACTGTTGTCGTTCTTTGCGCAAGATATCATGGGTTCCGATTCTTCGAAAAATTACCGAATTGCCGGTAAGTTCGAAGGTAAAGCGATAGTTTTTGGTCACAGATCCCTCCCATAGGGTCTTCGTTCCCTGTATGTGTTTGGCTCTGAGGGATGGATGCGACATATTGTTCAAAAATAGATTGAGTTTTTCATCAAAGGCTTTCTGGATTTCTTGGGGAAGCCGCTTGTGTTCTTTTTTGAACCGATTGCTGAACTGATATCCAGCTATTCCTTTAGCCATTTGATCCCTTCTTCGGCAGTTCTGAACATGGGTGATAATTCACCTTTTTCGATTTGTTCATCTACATCAGTCTCCGCTCGCTGCCATTCTTTTGTCCAGTACCAACCCTGTGTGGGGTCAATTAACTTTCTTGGCTTCAAAACGATGTAATTATCTTTCAAGTCCACTTCAACATAATCGCCTTCCTCTATGCCGATTGTTTGCATAATCATTTTTGGTATGCGAATTTGCCCTTGAGGACTTATTTTCATTACTGTAGCCATAGAGGTCTCCTTTAAACAATTAAACTTCTAAACAAATATAGATGGCTTTTTATTTAAGTCAAGCCAGAATTCGGTACAGGCGAATAATGCAGTACAAAATATGTGCGCCAAGAGAGGGGCAAAACTTCACCTTTTTGTTTCACCATAAAACAAGTAAAGGATTAGAAGGATCAGGTGAGTAAAGGATTAAAAATTTGAAGGAGACCTGCGAATTTGTTGACTTATGCTATTTTGAAGTATGTATATAGTGTTGGATTTCGCTGAGTTCGCAGAGAGCGCAGAGAAATATGTTTTTGGATACGGATTACACGGATTACACGGATTGCACGGATTAGAGGACCCCAACAAACTCAATAACTCAACGAACCCAATACAGATATTCGCCGCCCGCTTCGCTCGAGCCGCAGAGTTCGCAGAGAAAACAAT
>JAFDDO010000165.1 GCA_019310825.1 Deltaproteobacteria bacterium
GATATCTCTGAAACCGCTGTATGAATGTCCGCTCGTGCTGTTCTGCCAGGAGAGTGGTAGGTACCAGTATGGCCACCTGTTTTCCGTCTTCAACGGCCTTGAATACGGCCCTCAGGGCGACTTCTGTCTTGCCATAGCCCACGTCTCCGCATAGCAGACGGTCCATGGGTCTGGATCCCTGCATGTCAGAAAGCACTTCTTCTATTGAGGCAGCCTGGTCCCTGGTCTCTTCATAGGGAAAAGAGGCCTCAAACTGCCGGAACATGGCATCAGGAGATGAAAAGTCAAAGCCCTTGCTCACCTTTCTTGAGGCGTAGAGGTCAACCAGTTCGTGAGCGATTTCATATATGTCTTTTTTGACCTTCTGTTTCGCAAGTTGCCAGCTTGAGCTTCCCAGCCGGTCAAGCCGTAAAGCGCGACCTTCTATCCCGATATATTTCTGGACCAGTCCCAGGCGGTCTACCGGCAGATAGAGTTTATCACCACTGCGGTATTCGAGGAAAAGAAATTCCCCCGGAACCCCACCGGTCTCTATCCTGACAAGGCCCTTATAGAGTCCTAAACCATGGTCCCTGTGTACAATCGGTTGGCCGGGCTTCATATCCTCAAAGGTCAGATCACTTAAGGTTGTTTTCTCCCTCCCCTGACCCCTGGTTCGTCTGGCCCGTGTGCCCAACAGCTCTTCTTCCGTAAGGACTATGTAGGCCTCACCCGGGAGGATGAATCCTGAAGAGAGTTGTCCGGTACAGATCATAAGCCCGGGTTCTGCCGGATCATTGTTCAAAGGTTCTGGAAGTATGGAAGTCCTGGCATCATCACTGATAATCTCATGATAGCTGAGGAGTTCTATCATCCTTTGGCCCTGCCGCTGGCCGGGCACTACCAGGACGATCCTTTCTCCGGCCCCGATCCAGTCTTTGAGCCGGTCAAGCACCGGTCCGATAAGATCAATTCCCCTCTTTGCGCTTCCAAGCATCAAGGTCAGGTCCGGCTTGCTCGATTTTATCTCCACTTCCTGAATATTTGAGGCCGCCAGGTTGAAGGAAGACCCTTTGGATTTGGTGATTTGGTGATTTGGCGATTTGGTGATTGAAGAATTTGGTAACGATCCATATAAATTGATGTCCTGAAACAGCCAGCACGTATGCTCCATTATCTTCCCTGAAAGCTGCTCCGGGTCAGAGAGTAAAGACTCCAGGGGAGAAAAAGCTCTATGTTCGCTAAGGGCTGATTCGTATGTCTGCTCAGCCCCTTTCCAGTAGTTTTCCAGCGCCCTTTCAACCTCTTCGGGCCTGTCAATCAATATAGGAGTCTGTTGAGGAATATAGTCCAGGACAGAGGCAGGTTTTGGATAAAAAAGTGGCAGCAGTGCCTCATGCCCCTCTACCAACCTTCTGGCCTCCAGTTGTTGCAGGATTTCATTTACTCTCCGGGCAGGCAAATTATACTTAGCCGCCCGTTCAACCAGTTTTTCATGTATAGATTCAAGCATGGACTGCGAAAATATGAGCTCACTAGCCGGGAGTACAACCAGTTCATTCAGATCTTCAGTTGACCGCTGGGTGAGCGGGTCAAATAGACGCATCTCTTCCACAAAGTCGCCAAAAAAGTCTATTCGTACAGGAAGAACTGTTAAAGGCGGAAATATGTCGAGCAGACCGCCCCTTATACTGAATTCCCCTCTGGACTGGACTATGGCGCAGTGTTCATAGCCTGAATCAATAAGCCATTTGAGCAATTTTTCCCGATCAACTTCCTCTCCTTTTTGGAGATACTCCACATGGTTTAAAAGGATTTCAGGAGGAACCGTGAGTTCCACAAGGGCCTGCACCGGGGCAACTGCAACAGCAGGACCATCCTCAGTGGCCAAGCGGTAGAGTGTTGAAATCCTCTGAGATATTGTTTCGGTTGAGGGAAGCAAGGGCACAAAAGGAAGCGAGTCATGGCAAGGATACAACAAAACAGGAAAATCCGAGAAAAAGGAAAGGTCTGATGCTACCTGTTCCGCCTCTTTCTGAAAGGAAGTAACCCAGAGTATAGGATGATTGACAGACTTGAGCAGTCTTGCAATCAGCCAGGCCGAGGAAGTGCCTGCAAGGCCTGTTAAGGCCAGGACGCTCCTCGGTTCTCTGATAGATTCTTTGAGTTTTAAAAGGGCTTGTTCAGTATTCATTCTGAGTTTATTGCTATATTTGATAACTGTCATCCATATGATCAATCACAAAACACTTTTCAACCTCCTTATTATTTGCCTGCCTTTTTTTGACGCTGTGACGGAAGGAGGAATATGAAACAGTCCGGAAGAAATTTGTAAATAGGTTATGTTAAAATGTTATCTCAATTTGGGGTCTAATCATATTCACCACAGGAGTATAGAGATCAATTTCCTCTTCAGGAGTTTTTATTGAAACAACTAATGAGTAACGAGCGCGCTTACTCCATCTTTCTAGGTGGTGACGTTCACGCCACCAGCCAATGACAGGGTATACGGCGATATAACCCCGCTCTGCCAATTCGGCGGCCGTACCGGTCCAGCGGTCTGAATGTAACGATCCAAGTTTTCTAAGATTTGTTCCCAGCAACCAGTTGTCGGATTCTCTACTTGAGGAGGACGAACTTGTCATTTCTTCGTCCCTGGCTGCCCTGTTGATCCGGCCTCTGAAATCATCAAGTTTTTCCAGGGGCCTCTTCACATCAAAACGGAGACCGTGGCTGGCGTAGCTGTACCTGCGTGTCCAGCCGCGCCTTGCCGGATTCGGCTCGATGAAATAGGAAAGTGTGACCCTCATCTCTACCTGGATCTCGCCCAAATCCTGCAACACTTCCTTTGGCCACGGAATTGTATGCAAGTTGAGATCTCTTGTCACATACCTGGATTGTTTTTTATCAAATGGCTGCAAGGAATCCTGAGCAATGAGTGTTAACGAATTCCGTGCACTCCACATGGCCCTTTGAAGGTTCGGCACCCCAAATCCGCAATAACGAAGAAGTTGTTCATATATTTTTTTAGTGTTTAACGGCTGCAACCTGGCCTGCATTGCCTCCGTCCACTCTGCGGAATGGACCAAAAGGGCACGGATGGTCTCCGGCCAATACTCCGGGTATGCAGCCTGCAGCATGGCTGCCATTCTGGATGCCAATGCGGTTGCAGCACTGGTCTCCCTCATGGTGACCAGAGGTTTGATGTTGTATTCCCGCCCCGTGCTTAACAGGTCAAGGCTATCGACATAATCAGCGTTACCGGCAGTAGGATCGATGGCCATGTTACCGCCCTCCATGACAATATCCGGTTTCAGCGGCCACGGCCTTTGCCAGATCATGGAAGTACAGCTTGATGGGCTCAGGTCTCCGTGGGGAGCGACCAGATTCCAGCCAGGATATTCATCAGGGTCAATTAAGCCCTTCTCAGTAAAAGCTCCGACCGTGACCGCATTCCATGCCTGGCCGGGATCATGAATTCCATCTGTCCGGTTGCTATCAGGGTAATGATAACGCATGTCTTCGGCAGTATTTCCGGCAGAGACAATCATCAACCTTTGCTTTTCGTCATCAGCCCCTGAACTTAAGGCATCCAGCCGGGCCGACCAAGAAGATGGCCTGCCACGGTCCCTGAAGTCAGTAGTGCTCACTGCCATGCACACAATCCGGCTTCGATGAGGCGCGGTCACCTCAGAGCGAGCAATGGCTTCGGCGGTTATGTCACCGTAAAGGTGAGGAGGATTTATGCCATGAGGCGGAAGTATCTTCACTGACTCAAGACGATGAAAAAGCGCAATCCGGTCATAGTGGCTGAGCAACTCCGCAAGATCGCCATACAAGGCGAGCCCCGCCATCTCAGTACCATGATCATCATGATCAGCTTCGCCCCAGGCGGGGTCACAAGCGTGCATGTCAGAAGAATTCAGGGCCGGGCGCAAAAGCGGATGTTCATTATTGACACCCGAATCTAAAATACAGATTGCCGGGCTATCTTGTTGAGGAGGATCAATTCTGGTCAATGCCTCTTTCAGCCATTCAAATTGCTCTTCAGCCCCCATTGCCGTGAAAAAGGCGGCCGTTTCTTTGGTCTTTCGAAGTTCTGCAATGCAATTGAGCAGATTGATTGACCTGCTAATCTGTGCTTTGGAGCCTAATGCCGTTACCACGGTCCTGTCTGGAAAACTGATTTGTTCCTGACCAACAGTCAGACCGATTCGTTCAGCGTGCTCATTGAAAAAATCGACAATCGCTTTTCGGTCACTACCAACCCGCAACCACACTTCCCACCAGATAGGGCTATCTTCTTCAGGGAGGCAATCATTATCGTCCGTCCACAAGGCATTAAGGACAGCCCTTCGGATTGCAGAAATGCTTTCCACCAGTTGCTGATGCCTTGGTCTGCCTTTTTCTGTCTCCTCCTCCATGTATGCTGCAATTCTTTTTATAAAAAAGGGCAGTTTCCCTTCCGGAACAAAAACGGTTGCCAGCGTTTTGCCGTCTTCTTTTGTAACAGCAAGGAGTTCGATGCCAGACGGGATGAATTCAAGACTTTCAAACTTCAAGTCAAAGTCAGGTTCA
>JAFDDO010000025.1 GCA_019310825.1 Deltaproteobacteria bacterium
TTTTACATTTCTACATAAAGAAGGCTTAATACTTAGCTTCTCGGTCGGGCCATGCAAACAACATAGGTCTTTTTTTATGCGCTTCGGCTTAAAGTGTTCATGGCTGGCTTACAAATATCACATGGAGGATAATGCGGATGTCTGCTGATCCGAACAAATTGGGAATTTTCGTGACTTCGCCGCAGCATATGAGGCATGTTGTAGGTGTTACAAAGGCTGCCGTGCGGTCAGGGATGAAGGCCATGGTCTTTTTTAGCTTCAAGGCAGTCCATCTGGCCAAGAGCCCTGAATTCTTGGAGGTTGCCAGCCTCTGCGAAATCAAGGACCTTGCCATTTGTGTAGCTAGTTATCAGTGTGAAGGTTATGATGCCGATGAAGTGCCTCCGGGATTAACCGCCAGGCAAATGGCGACTCAGGCCTATCACGGTGCTTTATTGGAAGATTGTGGCAAATACCTGGTACTGTAGACAGGATATTTATAGATTAAGGAGATACTAGCCATGTCATTATCAATATATTTTTTGCTGCCCAACAAGGCGTATGCCGGAGACGGCACACGCTCCACATTGGGGCTGTCGGTCGAAAACCATTTTGCATTTGCTGTCTACATGTACGGACAGTATCCCCCGTTCAATGAATATAATGTAGGCAACATTGAATGGGTTAGGGATATGGAAGGTGATGTGTTTAATCTGGGCGGAGATCCACCTGATGTAGAGGATCTGGAGTTGACACCCCTTACCATAGAGGAGCTTGGAGAGCGTATGCGAGACGCGGATTGCATAATTCCATACGGCTTGCCGAAACCAAATTCTCCAGCACCTGATACCTGCGGTTAGTAGTATAAAAGGAGCACGTAATGAGCGACGAAAAAATGAAAATATTGCATGTCTATCGTTCAGAGCCAACTGATGACGTCAAAAAGCTGGTTGAGATACTCAGCCGTGACAGGGATGCCAAAGAGTATAGCCTTTACATGGGTGAGCCCAATTACGACATTCTGGTTCAGATGATTAAAGATGCGGATAAGACAGTCAGCTGGTGGTAAATTAGAGAATGTAGCTAATATTGTAGCCCCTGTCGGCATTTGCCGGCAGGGGCTTTTTTGTAAATGAACAATTCTTAATCAAACCATTTGTTCAATCGGGTGTCTATAGTTCTCACATACCTGACACCAAGCTGGAATAAGTAACACTATCCTTTAATTATTTAGCACCTTCAGCAATTTCTTCAATATCCTTAAGATAACTCGTGCTTAAGTTTTCGAACATTGAGATTACTCCTCGCAATAGATCTTCCTTTTCCTTATCATTCGGCTCTTTATTATTTACGGCACAAAAGCTGGTTTTATTCCCATAATAAGCGGATAAAATGTTTGAGACGATAACCATGGTCATTAAGCGTTGATCGGTCATTTTTGCCTCCTTATCTTTTATAAGGTTAATAAGAAATCGCTTTTTTGCGATTTGGACCGAAGCGGCATTTCCCGCCACTGTATATTATGTTGTGTAGCACCGCTTGGAACTCCATGTCAATGATGTATCGTGAAAAAAGAGGAAAAATATACCTCTTGGCCTTGGAGAGTAAAATTAAGTGCTTCCCGGTGCATTTGGTCAATAGCGGATTTGTGAAAATCAGATTGACTCGATTAATGGAGTGCCAATTCCGTTTGTTCTTATTTTTTAGAAGGCTTAGTTTTCAGTCAAGGCAAAGGCCACTTCACCAAGGGCCAGAGTGACGCCGTTAATTTTTTCTGGTATGACTCGCAAGAAAGTCATATTAATGGCCGCAACCGAACTATTTGCCCAGTGGGGTTACACTGCCACACCGACATCCGAGATCGCGCAAGCCTCTGGTGTGGCTGAAGGCACTCTATTTCATTACTTCAAGACCAAGTAAGGCATTTTCGTATATATTAATAAGGACACGTTGGATGCCTATGTCTATGGGATTGAAATGCAGGCCCAGGAAGCTAAAAATGGACTTTATTCTGACGGTGATGTCAAATGGTCTTGGGCGTAAAGATCCCGAACCTTTGCCAGGAGATGCTGGGCTTTTGTTATAACAGCTTAGCCAAAAAGGGCTGAAGTTCATAATGCAGGAGATTCCATTATGTTGCAACGAATATTGCTAACGAGCGTTATAAATTTTTTGGTAATCATTTTTTTGACCAACTTTGGCTTAGCTCAAGAGAGCAAGGAGGATATTCTGGCGGAGGCAAGGGTCCTGACATTGCAGAGTGCTCTGGCAGGAGGCATTCAATACAATCTGGATCTGCAGGTAGAGGAACTCAATATACCCATCAGCAAGGAAAATGTGACTGTCGAAAAAGCGGAGTTTGATCCGGTGATTGAGATGGGGATATCGTCGCAGGAAGAGAGGACTCCTACGGCCATAGCCTTTTCCAGCGAAGACTTCGACCTTTACCGTGAAACAGGTGGTGATATCGGCATCCGTAAGAAGTTTCGATTTGGTCTTGAGTCACAGATGTCCTTTAAAGCCAACCGGTCCATGAACAACTCCTCCGTGGATGCGCTCCGTCCACAATATCGTAACATCCTGCTCCTGGACCTAACCCAACCACTCCTTAGAGACTTCGGTACCGGGGTCAACACGGCGAATCTCCGCATGAGCCAAAATCTGGTGCGTCAAACCGCAAGGGGATATATGGATCGGGCCCAGCGCATAGGTGAGCAAATCGAACTCGTTTATTACGATCTCGCAGAAGCACAGGATATCCTTCGTTATCGTATCGAATCGCGGGAGCTGGCCCGGAATCTTCTTCGGGGTAACAGGGAAAAGTTTGAAGCAGGCGTGGTTCCCATTACTGAGGTGCAGCAGGCGGAAACTGCTGTGGCGTCCCGGGACGAAGAGGTGATCTTCGCCCAGCAACAAGTGGAAATTGTGGCCAACCGATTGAGAGACCTTCTAGGAATACGTCCGGAAAACCCGCTCTACAAAGAACCTTTCGTAACGGAGGACATCCCTGGAACAGAGCAGACCTTTCCCGATTTCGAACAGACCCTGGCTACTGCTCTGGAAAAGCGTCCTGATATCCAACGGCAGCAACTTGAAATCGCCCATCAAGACATAAAACTGTCATACTACGACAATCAGAGGCTTCCTCGACTAGACTTGGAGGCAACTTTAGGAGCCAACGGTCTGTCTGGTGGGGACCGCCCCACATCCTTTACTGGCCTTACAGTATCAAGTCCGCAGGAAGGAAGCTATGGGGACTCCCTTTCCCGCATGTCCGACGCAGATGGATACGAATGGTACGCCGGCCTTCGCTTTTCCTATCCCTTGGGCAATCGCGCTACACAGGCCCGCTATCGGCGTGCCGGACTGGAGAAACGCCAGGCGGTTTATGGACTTAAGCGCCTGGAAGAGATCGCTGAGAAGGAGTGTAAGAATTCTTTAGTAACCGTGAAGCGAAGCCTTGAGCGGGTTGGTGTGGCTGAACGCTTTGAAGGACTGGCACAGACTACTCTAACTCAGGAAATGGAGCGTCTTAAGGAAGGCCTTTCCGACACGTTTCGAATCCTGGTTTTTCAAAATGAAGTCATTGGTGCGCATATTCGCAAGACTGAGGCCCTTGTGGATTTTAACCAGGGCCTGGCAAATCTCTTCCGTGCCACCGGGACTAACCTGGAACGATTTGATATCGTTGCAGCAATGCCAGAGAAGAAGCTCGTCAATGCTGAAGAACAATAAGGGATATAACCCCATTTCTGGTAAGAAGCATTTGACGCTAATGAGTCTCTAACCTCCTGATACTGCCCCTGCCATTGAGAAGATGGGAAGATACATGGCAATGATTATGGAGCCTACGGTACCACCAAGGAATACTATCATGAGGGGCTCGATCATGCTGGTCAAGGCATCGACTGCTGTTTCCACTTCCTCATCATAGAAATCCGCTATCTTATTCAGCATCTGGTCCAGTGCCCCTGTAGTTTCACCCACCGACACCATCTGCACTACCATGGCGGGGAATATCCCGCTTTCACCAAGCGGCTGCGCAATTGTCCGCCCCTCACTGATGCTGGAGCGCACATTGTATATGGTCTCTTCCACTACCTTATTGCCAGCAGTTCCGGCAGCGACATTCAATGTTTCAAGTATGGGCACACCGCTGTCTATCAAGGTACCTAAAGTTCTGGTAAGTTTTGCCACTGCCACTTTTCTCAATAGGGGCCCGAATACAGGGGATTTGAGTACCAGCCCATCTACAATACGCTTACCTTTTTCTGTTTTGTAGTATTTCTTGAACAGGAATATAATAACCGCCATAATGCCAATCATGAGCGGGCTATAGGATTTTACAAAGCTACTCAGGTTGACCACCATCTGGGTAGGAACCGGCAGGGCACCGCCGAAGTCAGCAAACATCTTCTCAAACACAGGTATTACGAAGATAAGAATTACTCCAATTACCACGGCAGATATGGCAAGTACTATGATGGGATAAGTTAGTGCCCCTTTAACCTTTCTTCTGAGGCGCAGCGCCTTTTCCATATAGTCAGCAAGTCGCTTTAAGACATCATCTAACATCCCTCCCATCTCTCCTGCTGCAACCATATTGCAGAAGAGTCGATCAAACTGCTTCGGGTGTTTCTTCAGGGCATCAGCAAAAGTGGAGCCACTTTCAACATCAGACTTTGTATCCATAAGTAACTTTTTAAAGATCTTGTTTTCTTGCTGACTGGCAAGGATTTCTAACCCTTGAATAAGTGGAAGGCCGGCATCTATCATTGTAGATAACTGTCTGGTGAATATAACGATGTCTTTCGTTGACACCTTTTTTTGAAAAAATGTTATATTCTCAAGCAGGTCTTTGGGTTTAGGCTTGATCTTAGAAGGAGATATCCGCTGTTGTCGAAGTAAACGGCGTACTGCCTGCTCGTCCTGGGCCTCCATTTCGCCCTTTTGTATTTCGCCACTGCTGGCGGTGCCTTTCCATACAAAGACTGGCATAAAGACTTACCTCCCAAGAAATTAGTAGGTGTCCGAAATGCAAAAACGCATAGGACTTAGCTACAAAAACGCAAACACGTGCTTTAAATCTTATCGGACATTTTCAGGACATACTTGATTAGAGTGCGGAGTTATTTAAATATTTTTTTATACGTAACTAATTGGATATATTTAGGAAGACTACAATTGTACATTTTTGTCATTCGAGACAAATGAGGATTTTCGGCGCTTAAGCAGCAGTTGCGGGTTATGAGTTGCGTATTTTAACCCATAACCCCCGACTCGCAACAAACTCACTAACAAGTGTCCCTGTGATTTTCAGAACTCGCATCCCGTATGAGAAAAGCGCAGTTTGTGTCCTTGTTGAGTATAAAAAATCAGCTTACTGTGGGAGTCGGGCTAAGGCGTAATCTAACGATATGCCCGCAATAAAAAAGGCCTTTTCCCTGGAATTGGCACCTGATTTCAGCACAACAGAGGATTTAGAGACCTTAAATAGTTTTGCAAGAAACTGCTGGCAGGCTTTGTTAGCCGCACCATCTACAGGAGGAGGCTTTACCTTTAGCTTAAGTGATGAACCGTAAAGGCCGGCAAAAGCCGTGCAGGAGGATCTGGGTTGCACATGTAGATTCAGAACAACGCCTTTTGACATCACCTTCAGATATGGGTGAATTTTCATAGTGGTTTAAGCCTGGAAGGCAATAGCTGTCTACTTATCTTTTTTTAATAAAAGGATTGTACGTCCCAGATCCTGAACTTCCTCAAAGAGTTCTATAAATGCTGAACGGTCACGTTTTTTGACTATCTTTCTCAGATTTTCTCCATATTGGCTAAATGTCTCAAGGACATTGTTCGTATATGGATTAGACATCTGAATGGTTGCATAGAGCTCAGGGTCCTGATGATAGAACCTGGCTAATATGTCCATCTGTTGTTCAAAACTTGGGGGTGCAAGCGCCATTATTTGCTGAGGGTCCATTCCATGCTCATCCAGGGCCTTTCCCAAACAAAGAAGTATGAAATGATTCAGTGCCTGGGCCCAGGCCATGGTGCGGTCGTGTTCTTCAGGTGAAACGACAGATGTTACAGCCCCATGTTGCCGGAGAAGTCCTTCCCACCAAGTAAACCACCTTTTGCCACGCCCCGGACTCAGTGCTACCCTCTTGCCTTTAATGGAATTCTCAGCCGGTCCGAAAAGCGGGTGGGTCCCTACCACCTCACAGCGCGCACATTCCAACATGCACGCCACTTGCGACTGCTTAAGTGAACAGAGGTCTGTCATAAAGGAATTTTCTGGAACCAGGGGACCTAGTTTGGCCACTTCTTTCGGGAACACTTCCATGGGGAGGGAGAGTATGAGGACCTGGCACTGCCGGGCCAGATCCTTAGACGAGAGTTCTGTATGTACGTCAGAGATGAGTACTGGAAAACCAGCGCCTTTGAAGAATTTGGCAAACCATCTCCCCATGCGTCCAAGCCCACCTACAATTCCGACTGTTGGAAGGTTGGTGCCGGGGCCGATATCTGGATGTATCTGCGGTTTCACAGTGTACTAGAAAAACTCAGGACAAAAATCCAGGTGTAAGTGCCCTTGCTCTAAGTATGTGGTCGGTGAGTACCAGACGTACCATGGCCTCGCACACAGGTACTATCCGGGGAATGGCTGAGGCATCATGCCGCCCTCCCACCTTGAGCTTAGAGGGTTTCTCGGATATTGTTATGGTGTCTTGTTCTTTAGATACAGATGGAATTGGCTTTACAGCGGCCCTTACAACCACGTCATCGCCATTTGAGATGCCAGCCAGTATGCCTCCTGAGTTGTTACTCAAAAAACCCCCTGGGACTATGGGGTCGTTGTTTTCCGATCCCAATAGTTCCGCAGCCTGGAAGCCGGCCCCAATCTCTACGCCCTTTACAGCACCGATTGACATCAGCCCCTTGGCTAACTCGGCATCAAGTTTGTCAAAAACAGGCTCTCCTAGGCCGGGAGGCACTCCTGTTGCTAATACCTCTACAAGTCCTCCAATAGAGTCACCTTTGGATCTCACCTCGGCTATTCGTTTTTCCATTTTTTTTGCTGCTTCAAGGTCAGGGCAAAAAAGCCTGTTTTGATTGACCACACCAAGATCACATTTTTGTGCCCTCACTTTGCCCAGAGCAACTGTATAAGCAATAACCTTAATGCCTACTGTGTCTAAGAATACCTGGGCTACTGCGGCCGCAGCCACTCTTGCCGCTGTTTCTCTTCCCGAGGCCCTGCCTCCGCCCCTGTGATCACGAATTCCGTACTTTTTCCAGTAGGTGTAGTCGCCGTGACCAGGTCTGAATACTTCCCTAAGCTGGTCATATGCCTGACTCTTAGCGTCCTGGTTTCTGATGATCAGTAATATTGGTGTGCCTGTAGTCTGTCCTTCAAAGACACCTGAGAGGATTTCTACTATGTCAGGTTCTTTTCGCGGGCTTTCCGCAGGCCCTCCTTTCCCCGGCCGCCTTTTGTCCAGTGTCTTTTGAATGATTGTCTTATCCAAAGCAAGGCAAGGTGGGCACCCGTCTATAACCACACCCAGAGCAGGACCATGTGACTCTCCCCAGGTGGTTATGCGGAAGTACTGTCCAAAGGTATTCCCCGGCACTTTTTATCTCAACTCCTTTCCTGGCGGACTGGCGATTTCATCCTTATTTTTACCCGTGGCCCTGTAGTCTATCAAAAAATTTTTCTTTCTCAAGGGTTTTTCTCTATAGTCAGGGGTAGGCCATTTAACGGTATTTGAATGAAGGCGTTTAGGTATTGGAATGTTAGCAGGAAGCTTTTATGTGTGTCAATTTTTGAAACCATTTTCTTGACCCATCCATTTCTCTGTAGTAATGATGAAATTAGTGTAAATTGTGTTCTATATATCATAGATTTGGTAATAAGTGGTTTATGCAGGCCGCAGGCAAGGCCTTAGGGAGAAGAGGAATAATTTTTCTGTATTTTTTGCCTGATGGCTGACTTGCTCAGTGGAAATTATATTCTTTTCTAGAAGATTTTTTCCAAAATAGGGCCTAAAATCCAGAAAAAATGGCAAAATATGAGAAAAAGAATGGCATTCTTCTTGCAGATGTTCAAATATTAGATCTTGTGAAAATGCCGTTGAATATATTCGAGACGAAAGATCATATTTCAATAAGTGGTTATGTTAAAAATATCACAGATGCAAAGTGCACGTTTAACGGTATTGATCATAAGTGATTTGGCTAAAAATTGAACGTAAAAGGAGGATTGAAAATATGAAAAAAATTTTCCTGGCAATTTGTTTGCTACTTATTTTCAGTACGACAACAGTAAATGCTTATACGGCTTTTGTTGGCATAGATAATACATTGACATCTGTAGTCGGTTTTTATTTTGATGCGTCAGTGCCATCGGATCAATTAGACCTCACAATTTATTATCAAGCTGATACCGTTGGGGTATGTGGAGAAAACAGAGATGGAGCAGTCCCTGGGACTCCTCTCTGGTATATTGGTTCACTGTCCACTAGCCCTACTGCTTATGTCGGAATTGATATGCCTATTGTTTTATCAAATGGGGATAATACTCCTCTAAGCCCTGGAATAATTTTATCTCTCTATTCAGATACTGCTTTTAGCCTCCATAATTTCATGTTGGCAGGTATGAATTCTGGTGGTGTGTATCTTTATAATTTTAATGATTTTGATATTATCGAGACTTCCCTAGAAGGCTGTACTGAGTACACCTATTCAGCCGTCCCTATACCTGGTAGCTTAGTTCTTTTTGGCTCTGGCTTGATCGGCCTGATCGGTCTTGGCCGAAGACGGATGAGGACGTAGTAAGTAATACAGACATAAAAAAGGCAAAGGTCTTCCCAGCGGAAGGCCTTTTTTGTTTTTGGTATTTAAACGCAAGATAACCGTAAAATCATATAATTACTAGAAAAACCTGGCAGATCTCAACCCATGTATTTTGGATCTGCATCCAGTTTTTTTAACCGTTGGAGGAGCGGTTGGGGATTAACAAAACAATGGAGATTGAAAAGAGAAGAAGGGCAAGAATTTCTTTCTATACTGAAATTGTATTGAAAGCAAAGGGATTTGAGGTTGCAGTAAATGCAAACTTAAAGGATATCAGTATGAATGGGTTATTCGTCGAGACCGATAAAAAGATTCCCATCGGAACTCCTTGTGATATTGAGATCATAATGACCGGGAAAAGCAGCAAACTTATGATATCCGCAGAGGGCTTAGTAGCTCGGCAGGGTGAATCAGGCGTGGGGATACAATTTCATGATGATCTTGAATGGTGGACGGCCTTTTCAATATATTCACAATATGGAAGTTAAAATTGAAATGAGAGGGAATGGTTCATATGCAGAGCATGTTTCTTGGCCGCAAGCATCATTGCGATCTTTCCGGGATGGTTAGAAATCTATTGAATAAAGGGCGATCTAGAAAATAGATATTTGGCTTCTCTAAAAGGACATTAAAGGGAACATACGATAGACAAGGCCACCTTAGACGCCATTTTCTCCGTCATATCACCAGAGGCTGCTAATGGGCTAAAGACTATACTGATAAGAATGAACCGGAATAGAAAGGGCTAGAAGTAAGGTTGACCAGAAAGAACAAGCCCAAAGATACCTAACAAATCCTGATTTTTCCTTTTGTGCCTTCAATCTTATACTCACAGTCGTTTTTGCATTGAGCAAGAACGTCTTCACCATTGGCGTGACCCATGCAATACCCTTTAGAGGTTCACCAAGCTCACCAAGAAAGATGCGACAATATTTATTTTGAAATTTGGGGATTGTGAAAGGTTGGAGGTTTTTCTGACTGGGGTTGAGATTTTTTTAAAAAATGATTGAGACGAATCGCTTTTTGAGCAAAGATTAACTGGCCCAAAAAACTTGGCCACTGACGCCGAAAAAACCACAAAATCACGCATGAAAGTAGCAATAGGGGCACAAAATAAAAAAGAGTCATAAGTAAAAGCCTATAACTCTTTGACATTATTGGGGTGAGCGATGGGAATCGAACCCACAGCCTTCGGGGCCACAACCCGACGCTCTAACCGTTGAGCTACGCCCACCACTAATTTTTAATATATTACCATATATTTTTCAGATACGCACACGTTCGATGCCTGCTGTTATCTCCTTTTAATCTGAGACCAATGGACTTTCAATTAGAAGTCTTAGAAGTCGATTGCAAGCACAAATTTCATGCATTGTCTTAAATCGTAAAAAAGCAAAAAAACAATTTCAATTCAATGGAATCCGGGCTAGGCGCGCCTCTCTCTTTTACGGAAAAGTATTCGAATAGGAGTTTGCTTCAGGCCCATTTGTTCGCGAAACTGGTTTGCCAGAAATCGTTTATATTGAGATGGTATGAAGTCAGGGTAGTTAGCAAATAAGAGGAAAGTTGGCGGTTTCGTTGCTACCTGCGTCGTATAGTAGAGTTTCAAGTGGTGTCCTTTGGAGATGGGAGGAGTTCTTTTTGCTAACGCCTTTTGTAGGACACTGTTGACGCTGCCTGTATTAATTAACGTATTAAAATCAACATAGACATTGTCTAACAATGGCAAAATCCGGTTGACACGCTTTCCAGTGAGTGCTGAGATGTTTAGGTGGGGAGAATAAGGAATAAACCGCTTTGCCCGCTCAAGTTCCCCGGATCTTAATTTCACTAATGACTGGTCTTGCTGGATCAGGTCACGTTTGTTGAATAGGGTAATACATGCCCGTCCATATCTTTCTGTGTAGCCAATCAGTCTTTTATCCTGCTCTGTAATTCCTTCTGAACTATCCATTACAATGAGGACAATATCACAGCCTTTTATAACATTAATGGCCTTAATAATACTGAATTTTTCTATTTTATTACTGACCCTGGCTCTTCGCCTTATGCCTGCAGTATCAGTAAGCAGAATGTCGTTTTTGCCTGGTCGCTGAAGAAGTGTATCTATGGCATCTCTGGTAGTACCCGGCAAATCGTTAACAATCATGCGAGGTTCACCCACCAGTCTATTGAATAAGGAGGATTTGCCGGTGTTGGGTCTACCGATTAGCGCCACTTTTATTGGCTGATCCTCATCCTGCATGGGTTCCTGAATTAAACCTTCGAGGTTTGCCGGAGTATTTTTTAAGGGCAAGTCCATGTGCTTAAGGACATCAACTACTCTTGTCATCAGAGCATCCATTCCCTTCCCATGTTCAGCCGAGACGGGAATGATTTCGCTCACACCTAATTCGTAAAATTCACCCAGATTGAATTCGCGAGAAGGATTATCCACCTTGTTTATTACTATTAAATATGGTTTCTTATACCTACGTAGTGCGTCGATGATTTCCCTATCTGCCAGAGTGAGGCCTTCTTTAACATCCAGAATTATCAAAAGCAGATCAGATTCTTCTACTGCCTTTAAGCTTTGCTCATGGACAATTTGGGATATGATGTTTAGGTTAGGAGACCTGTCTATGCCGCCCGTATCTATGAGTTGCATCGTAAGATCATTCCACCTGAGTTCGGCATAGCGGCGGTCTCTGGTGAGCCCGGGAATCGAATCTACCAGTGCATCTCTTGTGCGGGTAAGCCGGTTTAGAAGTGTAGATTTCCCCACGTTTGGGCGTCCTATCAGTGCAACCTTGGGTATTATTTTTTTATTTTTGAGCTTGGAATTCATGTTGTTGTAGTAAAGTTAGATTATTTTAAACGCCATCATCAGCCATTCCCTGGAAACGACTACTGGAAATTTTTCAGGAGGACAAGAGGCGCGACGATTTTGCGAGTGTTGCAATAAATATAGTGCAACCAGCGAAATTTTCACTGATTAATATTTTGTGCATTAAGAAGTATGCTTGACGATAACCTAAATAGTCATCTAATCTGTAAAGGGTGTCGAGTTTTTTTGCGGTATATCTTGCATCCTAAATTTTTTTGTGGGATTTGAGCGAGGTGATAATTTTGTCCAAAAAACGTATTTTAGTCCTTCTTGCACCTGGCTTTGAGGAGCTTGAGGCAGTGGCTGTTATTGATATTTTAAGGAGGGCGGGGCTAGAGGTCGTATCCGCAGGAACGATTTCAGGACCAATCATTTCAGCTCGCAATGTCGCGATTTTGCCTGATAAGTTACTTGATGAGGTGACAGAAGAGGTCTTTGATTTGATAGTCCTGCCAGGTGGTTTGGACGGCACAGAGAACCTTGCCAAGGACCAAAGAGTAGTAAAGATGCTTCAAAAACAACTGGGTTCCGGCAGGGTTATCGGGGCAATATGTGCTGCTCCGACTATTCTGGACCGATATGACCTTGCCCATGGGAAAACCATTACATGTCATCCAACATGCAGAGACGCAATACAGAAAGCCGTGTTTTCAGAAGACCGGGTGGTCAGGGATGGTCTCCTTGTGACAAGTCAAGGTCCGGGTACGGCCATTGAGTTTGCTTTAAAGCTCGTTGAACTGCTTATGGGGAAAGATAAGATGCTTGATGTAAATATTGGGATATTGGCTCGAATTGATTAATGTTTTCGCTTAAAAAGCCTTTATGAAAAAGAAACGCAAGTCCAAAAAGACTTCAGATAAAATTTTTACCTCAGTGTCCAAGGATGAGTCTGGAGGACTTGTCCCCATCGGAGCCCTTGAACCTCTTCAACAATATCTTGCAGAGGTCAGCCGGTATCCCTTGTTGAGTAGAGAAGAAGAAGAGACTCTCACCAAGGCCTACTATGAGACACGAGATCCAAAGCTGGCTTCCAGGATCGTGACTGCAAACTTGAGGCTGGTTGTAAAAATAGCCTTGGATTTTCAGAAATTCTGGATGCAGAATTTTTCAGATCTCGTTCAGGAAGGAAACGTTGGCCTTATGCAGGCGGTAAAAAAATATGATCCGTATAGGGGTGTAAAATTTTCATATTATTCTTCTTTTTGGATCAAGGCATATATACTCAAGTTCGTCATGGATAATTGGCGCTTAGTAAAGATCGGAACCACCCAGGTCCAGCGCAAACTCTTCTATAACCTTCGTAAAGAGAAAAGCCAGCTTCTTGCTTTAGGTTTTGAACCAGTGCCAAAGCTTATTTCTGACCGCCTTAACGTTCCTGAGAAGGATGTAATCGACATGGAACAGCGCATGGGGTCATGGGAGCTTTCCATGGATGCTCCGGTTAAGGAGGGCTCTGAAGATAAATGCCTGGATTTTTTTTCTACTGACGAGATGTCAGTAGAAGCCAATGTCGCCAGGGAAGAGATAAAGGCTAGCCTTAAGGGGCATCTTGCAGCCTTTGAGGAACAACTCCAGGGAAAGGAGCGAGTCATATTCGTGGAGCGGCTTTTTACCGAGGAGCCCAAGACCCTTCAGGAACTCGGGACTGTTTTTGGGGTTTCAAGAGAAAGAGTGAGACAAATAGAGGCCAGGCTAAAAAAGAAGTTGCGGACATTTCTGCAAAAAAGAATCCCGGATTTAGGTTCTTATCCAGAGGGTATCGAAGACGTATGATTACAAGCCTTTTTCGTTTTAGGATCAAACTTTCTTTTATTTTAACCATTGTTCTGATGGTATACGGCTCCAATGCCATGGCCAAGGCTAATCCTTCCCGTGGCGCGGCCTATGTCTATTATCTCCAGGCAATTATGGAGAAGTCTTCGGGCAGGCTTTCAGATGCTTCGAGTTCCCTGAAAAGTGCCCTGGCCCTTGATCCTGAATCCACAGCCATACTGGAAGATTTGGCCAAAGTGGCAGCCAGTATAGGTAACCTGCAGGAGGCTGAGCGATGGGCTGAACAGGCCATTTCCCTTAAAACTGACAACCTGGATATGAAAATAGTGCTTGCCCGAATTTATGCTAATGAAAATCGCGTGGCCGAAGCCTTGGATCTCCTGGAGGAAGTACTAAGCGAGGAAGCCGATAACCAGGAGGCACTGTTTTTAACCGGTACTATTTACGCTAAGGCTAAGCAGTATCCAAAGGCGATTGAGATCATGAAAAAGGCTGCCGAGCAGGAGGGAAGGCAATCTTTCATGGCACATTATTATCTGGGAAGGATATATCGAGATGCCGACAATCTTTCAAAGGCCGAGGAACATCTCAACGAGGCATTAAAGCTGAATCCACACCTTATAATAGTATATCAGGATCTGGCTGAGGTTTACAGAAGGCAAGGCAGGATAGACAAATCTATTGATTCCTGCAGGGCGCTGTTAGCTCAAAAGCCCAACAACCTTGAGGCACGAGAGCGGCTTCTGATGCTATTAATTGGAGAAAAACGAGTAGATGAGGTATTTACAGAATTTTGGCAACTCAAGCAGTTAGCACAAAACTACCCTGCAATTGGATTTAATGTCGCGATACTGTGTCTTCAGAATAAAAAGTATGATGATGCATTATCGATTCTTAAAGAGATGGCCCATACTTATCCTGATCAGAGTCAAATTTTTTACTATATGGCAATTGCCTATGAGCAGAAAGGCGATCCTGATGCGGCCATAGAAATACTCGAATCCATCGACATTGATGATGAATTTGCCGTGGAAGCGAGGGTTCGTTCGGCATATCTACTTAAAGAAAAGGGACAGATCGATCAGGCGTTGCACCTTATTGAAGAAAGCCTAAAAGATCGCCCCGATACTAAACAATGGGTGATCTTTCTTGCCACTCTATACGATGCGGTAAACAGGCTGCATGATTCCGAGAAGATTCTTCGTAAGGCCATAGATACGACCCCTGACGATAAGGAGTTATTATTCCATCTTGCAATGGTCTTGGATAAGCTGGGGCAGAGAGAACAAGCTATAGAGTGTGCTAAAAAGGCCATTGAAAAAGCTGAAGACTACGTTGAAGCCCTTAACTTCCTGGGGTATACCTACGCTGAAGAGGGGGTTAACCTTGATGAGGCCGTGCTTCTGATAGAAAAGGCGCTTTCTATTCAGCCGGATGATGGTTTTGTAACAGATAGCCTAGGATGGGTATACTTCAAAAAGGGCGAGAATGACCAGGCTATTTTATATCTTGAGAAGGCACATGATTTAATTTCTGACGATCCGGTTATAGCAGAACACCTTGGCGATGCTTATATGGCTGGGGGGAATTTCAATAAGGCATTACAGGCGTATCAGAGGGCTCTTAAACTGATGAAGGAGTCAAAGGACCAACCAAAGTTGAGAGAGAAAATACAGGATGCTCAAAAAGCACTTTCTGACGTAGTGGACCGTTAAGGGCCTTTGGCAATAGCTGAAACCGGACATTTTATATAAGCCATTATCTGCTCTGGGGCCACCATATCTTGTGGTTGTTTCGCACATGGCGTGCCGTATATAGTGGCTATTTCCTTATATTATTACTGAGAGAATATAACATACGACATCAATTAAAATATCTTCATTGAAACAGCCCGCCATAAAAGAATCTTTTGATAAGTAATGTCGAGTATTAAATGACCCAAGTAATAAGCTAAAAGACTGGGGAATTTGCCGAAACGGAAAACTTCAAGCCATAGCCGCTTGCTTTGCTTACTTTCGCCAAAGAAGGCTTGCAGTTGTTTGTCCTCTTTAACTTTTGATCCACATAGGGAGTGAAAAATGTTTCTTTAAGTGGAATATTTTTTCACATTATTGTTTTATTTTATAAAAATTACGGCCTAAACAAGCATTTTATATTTGATTTTTTTCAATTAGCTTTGCATGATTTTTGCATTTATAATTTGCGATTCATTTATTTTATTGCTTAAAATTTAGGTAAAGCATTCCTGTTGCAAGATGAGGGAGGAAGGTAGAGCTGGACCCCATTGAGTGGACATTTGATAAGTAATGTCGAGTATTAAATGACCCAAGTAATAAATATCCATCTGGAATGTACGCTCTTGACTTAAATACTATAGATATTAAAATACACATCGTGAAAAATTACTCTAACATTTACGTGAATTATTTGCTCCGACTAAGTGTGGTTCTGATTATCGCCAGCGTCCTTTTTCTTTTTACGGCATGTCAGGATGCTCAAGTCACAGGAGAATATGATAATCCCTATACTACTGATGAAGTTAAAACAATGTTGTCCTACCATGGCGCTCTTGTTGCCAAGTTTGACGGTCGTCAGTGGTACTTCCTTTCTGGTGACCGCTGGATTAAGTTAGAGAATGCTGGGGCCTATAAATATGCCTTGCTTTTTTCCAAGCATAGATCTTCAAAGTTTTAGGGTCATTTAAAATTCGTTTTTTCTCTTGCGTTCTGTTTTGCCAACCCACTTTTTTTGTAAGCGTTCACAGGGCATCGCATCTGCTTTGTTGTCGGGCACTTGAAGTACAGGGAGTACGTCTGCGTACCCTCCGCCTCGCATCTGCAGCACCCTGTAAACGCTTACAGTTCGATGGGTGCGGTAAAATGGGCGTTGTAATCCCGTGAACGGCTATCAATTTTTTTATCTTCAAACCTGTTTAGTTCCGGCTTGTCCGGATTGGGAGATTTCTATATGAATAATGACATGATGAAGGAATTGGGAACAGAAGAAGTCCTTTGGGACCTTGGGGATTTGTACCAAGGCATTGATGATTCCGATATTCATGATGACATGGAGAAGTGTCAGAAGTTGGCTCTTGAGATTGCTGATAAATATTCTGGCAAGATTGCAGAACTTACAGCTACAGAACTATTCGCTGCCCTCAGTGAATATGAAGGCCTGACTATTATTATGGGAAGACTCAATGCATTTGCCCAGCTAAATTTTTTAA
>JAFDDO010000166.1 GCA_019310825.1 Deltaproteobacteria bacterium
CATATGCTTATGCTGATGACCTTCAACTATAGAGGGATGACCTCCTGTCGATAACTTTAATATGCGAAAGGAGCTTAATATGAGAAAACCGCGAGACACTTACAAATACTATTTTAAAACCGGCAATAAAATTGTTCATGGTTGAATTACAGACAACTTGGAACGTCACGAACAAGAGCATAAACAAACCCTGATCTTCATCGGCTTTCTCAATTCCCCGAGTTCCACAAAGCGCCCCATCTCCTCTATTATTGGAAAGCCTCCCTCCTATTACACCAGTGCATATGTTCTGGGGGACGCCATTTCTGAATGAACCTGTTCTGCATTGTACACAACATGAAAAAGATTCAAGGTTATGTGCCTTGATTTGCGTAACCATCAGAGAAAATGGCAGGATGCCGGTCAAATAATCGGGCGGGAATCCTTTGGAAAGGATGCAAGGTGACGTAAACTGAGTTTGAAAGTATAACGGCAACTAAAGCTGGAATGGAACTCCCAGATGCTGACTTAAAAATCGGCGTTGCCGGGAAATGGCAACACTTTCAAAAAGACTTTTTCTACAGACTTATTAGGCTATCAAGAAATAGGGTAAAGAAATTGGAATACAAAGTACTGTTCACCGTCTTCATCGCAGTCTTTATCGCTGAACTTGGCGATAAAACTCAGTTGGCCACAATGTTGTTTGCCGCGGATAAGGACGTTAGTAAGCTCACAGTATTCATAGGTGCTTCATTAGCCTTAATCGTCGCATCGGGCATTGGTGTGCTTGCTGGTGGTGTCATTTCCCAATACATAAGCGAAAAGCATCTTCATTACATCGCAGGCATCGGGTTTATTGGCATAGGCATATGGACTTTTTTCAAAGCATAAGCCTACCCATTCATTCCAGCGGAGCGTGAACCTGCCCGCTGAATGTAGCATTATACGGCTTAAATAGGTATCCGCGGAGCATTCGGGGACAATTGAGTATTTTGCGTAGAGTAGTGTCGTTTGGCCTGAACAAGTAACAAGGTGCACAATCATGGATATCAACTCGGCAAGATTGATCTTTTTTTCACCTACTGAAACCACGGCGAGAATCGTAGACGGGATTGCTCAAGGGATTCGGCCTGACATCGTCAACAGCATTGACTTAACGCCACCTGAAAATAGAAGTCGAGACTTTGAGGAAATGCGCGACGAATTAGCCATCATCGGAACTCCCGTATACGGTGGGCGGATTCCCAGGGAGGCGGCACACCGCTTGCGACAGATCAAGGGCAACAACACACCAGCAGTAATAATAGTTGTATATGGAAACCGAGAATACGAAGACGCCCTCCTAGAGCTAAGAGATATTGTCACTGATTTGGGATTTGTACCGATCGCTGGTGGCGCCTTCATCGGAGAGCACTCGTATGACAGCGAGAATACCCCAATTGCCACCGGGCGGCCCGACCCTCAGGATATAGAAAAAGCGAAGCAATTTGGCGAGTCGATCCAGGAGAAAATAGGCAAGATTCGCACTCTTGATGACATGCCTCCCCTGAATGTGCCCGGAGATTTCCCATACAAGAAATGGGACCCGCCATCAGACATGGCCCCGATCACCGTTGAAGCCCTATGCACTTTGTGTGGAGAATGTGCTACCGTCTGTCCGACCGCGGCGATTACTGTGGGAGACGCAGTAGTGACCGACCCGAAGGAGTGCATTTACTGCAGTGCATGTGTCAAGAAATGCCCAACCGGAGCAAGAGTATGGGACAGCCCGTGGATAGAGCAGGTCACAAAGCGGTTGAGTGCCAACTGTCGTGAGCGAAAAGAGCCCCAAATCTACCTATAGTGTTGCGCCGTGCCACCGGATCGGAATTATGACAATTGGTCGCCGTATAACAGCTCATTGGAACCGACCGCCAGGGGGCGTCCATTTGTGAGCCTGGCTGTGATTCCCGAGAGTCGGTTTCCTGGCAAGGGTCGTTTTGCATATCGTTCTGGCGGCGGCTCAATTCGAGCGTTCTATGTCTGTAGGTAAAGTATGGCATTAAGTGAATTTGAAATAAAAAGAATAGAAAAAATTGTAGGGCAATTTGTCGAAAATAGACGACCCTCCCCAGAGAAAAGAAGCAAACTTAATATTTCATTCAAGATCTCAGGCCAAAGCTTTGAAATTTTCGACATTAGACCTCGGTGGGATGATCCAAGCCAAAAAATTGAAGGGTCTATCGCCAAAGCCACTTTTGTTAAAAGCACTAAGAATTGGAAACTCTATTGGAAAAGAGCTGATATGAGGTGGCACGGTTATGAACCTTTTCAAGAATCCAAATCTTTGGAAAAAATTTTAGAGGTTATTAACCAAGATCAATATGGTTGTTTTTGGGGTTAATCAAACACTCGACATAGAACAATTCGTTGTAGCGGACTGCCAGGAGCGGCTTTGCCGTTCTGGTCCCTTCCCTGCGGTCGGCAGCCCATGAACTCAACCTTTCGGCGATAAATTTGGAGACATCCTGGGGGAACAATTTGGAGGATTATAAAATGAAAAAAATCATACTCGTTTTAGTTCTGCTTTCGAGTTCTGTTGCCTATGCAGGTGAGCCATATGTGAAAACATTTAATAAGGGGAAAAATTGGACGGTGTTGGAAGTGGGTATGAAAGGAGAATTTAAGCAGTGTGCTCTCAGGTCTTCACCGTTTTATCTGGATAACGGCAAAGACCCAAAATATGGAACTACCTTTTTAGAAATAAGTTACCCAGGCAACAATGTCACATTTTCTGGTGAAAATATTGGGGCATATTTCAAAATAAGCAAGCAAGCTACATTGCAGGTCGATGATGGAGCGAGTGTCTCTATAATCCCGGAGACGCCTATGCCAGGCAAGAGCATTGTTGATAATATGATGAAAGGGATGACTGCAAAAATAACAATAGATTTTGGAATTGGCTCCTCGGACATTCACACGTTTTCACTCTCAGGGTTTTCAGCCGCATACAATATGCTGCCAGCTTGCTCAGGTATTTCGGCGGTAAAGCAAACAGTTGTTGATGCCCATTCTGGTAGGCCTAAAGAAACTATGACCTTAGATTCATTCCTCAAGGGTGGATTTGCAAAACAGTATGGGATTTCGCAACAAGATGGGTGGGCGTTAAGAAACGGTTTATTCAGCAACGAGCTGTCCGTTTCTCGTTTGCAAGGGCCTATGTTGTCAGCTAGCACAAAAGGGGAAAATATACTGGAAGCCGGAGTAATGTTTCTAGGAACTTCAAATCTTGATGATTCAGAAATGTTGTTCGTGATGGAACTATTAAAAGCTCTCGACCCAATTACAAGCAAATTTCACATTAAAGAAGCTATCTCAAAAAGTTTATCGAACCGGGTCAGTCAGATCAATCAAGCGCCCATCCAAACTTTCGGCAAGCTGCATGTTCGTGCTGCTAACGTGGGTGGAGATGCGGTAATTTCTATCAAACTTCAATAACAAATCAAAGGGCAAAAACCGCCGAACCAGGCGGTTCTCTTGACGCCGTGAACGTCTGCGGCCTTGATGGGCAAGTTTATGGTTCTAGGGGACGCCATTTCTGAATTAACTTGTTCTGCATTTTACACAACATGAAAAAGGTTAAACGTTATGGGCCTGGATTTGCTTAACCATAAGAGAAAATAGCAGGATGCCGCTCAAATAATCGGACGGGAATCCTTTGAAAGGGATGCAAGATGACGTAAACTGAGTTTGAAAGTATAACCACAACTGAAGCTGGAATGGAAATCCCGGATGCTGACTTAAAAATCGGCGCTGCCGGGAAATGGCAACACTTTCAAAAGGGCTTTTTCTACAGACTCGTTTGGCATAGGAATAGAATGAAATTACCTAGACAGTTGGAGAAGGAAAGCGTTGAGTCAGATGTTCGAGCGGCATTAGAAAGAGAGAGCATCGAACTTTATAGTGATTCGGGAATATATATTCCTGTTTTGAAATTGACCCCGGAATTGCGTAAGCAGATATTCTATGCGAAATCCCTTGGCGAATTGATTTTTGGTTATGAGGCTATAGAAAAGGCTTTAGCAATTGAACTGCGCGGATTGCAAAAGGTTGATAACCAGAGCGACCGTGTGTCAAGAATACTGATTGTAACGAATGATGGGTCCCCTCGCTTTTGTCGCGAATTAGAGTTCCTTCATAAGAAACAGGGCGGCCGGGTTATGATTTGCCGGCTGGATGTTGATTCCGTATTGATGGGGAATATTCTTGGGTTTAAAGGCAAGCTGGTGAAGGCTGTGCTGTTGAACAGAAAGAAATCCGTAATAAATGTACTTAAAAGCCTGCTGTAAGCTGGGGAGATGTTCTAGGGGACGCCATTTCTGAATGAATAGGAATTTCCATTTTAGACACGGATTACACGGACGGCCACGGATTAGGCAGTGAAACCCGTGTCAGAGATTTTTATAAATTCGCCAGAAGGGTGTTATGTTCTAACCTGTTCATTCTTTCTCCATTGCAGATATGGTTTGCTGATTTT
>JAFDDO010000167.1 GCA_019310825.1 Deltaproteobacteria bacterium
TGCCCTCTCTGTAGTTTTTGGTAACATTCTCAATACGAATGTCGTTGTCATCTTTGACAAACATTAAGACATCTTCAATATAGGCATAAAGCTGGTTGGTCTTAATGATCAGCCGCCAGGATATATAAAGATCATACATACAAAAGCTCTTAAAATCGGGAAGTTTGGAAAAATCAGGTACTATCTCGACAAACTCGCCCAGCTCCGATAGGCCCGATAAGACTAGAATCGGGTCCCGGCCCGAACAGAAAAGATCCTTTCGAAACTCGAGGTCGATTCTGTAAAAGCTGAATCCTTCCGGGAGTTCCTTGGGGGTTTCCTTGACCGGTGACTCGAATTCCTCCTCAGGAGCGTCCATGGCATGAATCCCCAAATAGCGCTTCACCTGGTTTTTTCGCTTATCGAGGACCCCCGGGGCTGCTTCTTCGGTCTCCCCTTGAGACACCCTGTCAACCATAGACCGCATAAAGTCGATTGAGCTTAGAAGAATGGTAATAAGGTTCTTAGTGATATCCAGCTTACGAGACCTGAGACGTTCCAGGAGGGTTTCAAGAAGGTGGGCATAGTCTGAAATATTTATGAATCCGACCATTGCCGCACTACTCTTTAAGGTATGAACTGATCTGAAAAGCTGTTCTATATCCGGCATGGATTCTGGTGTGGATTCGAGAGACAGAAGGCTTTCTTCTGCCAATTTGAGAAGGTCGTCTGACTCGGAGAAAAAAATTTCTAAGACCTCTTCTTGTTCACTCATTTTGACCACACGATTTTCTTGATAGCCCATAGGAGCTGTTCTGGCTGAAAAGGCTTCAGCAGCCACCCAGAAGCGCCTGCAACTCGGCCTTTTTCTATCATAAATTCCTCAGCCTCGGTGGTCAGAACTAATATGGGAAGGAATTTTAGCTCGGTCTCTTTTACCTTGGATATGAAAGTAATTCCATCCATCTCAGGCATATTAATGTCGGTAATAATTAAGGCCAGAGATTGATCTTTGTCTTTTAGGAATTGCAGTTTTTGAAGGGCATCTTTACCATCTTTCGCTTCTGTCACTCTATACCCTTCATTTTGCAGGCAAAGCGAAACAGACGACCTTATCGTAGGCGAATCATCTACCAATAAAATGTGTTTTTCCATCTTGGGGTACCTGTTACACCAATGCGGCCTTCAGACCGCAAAGAGACAAAATGTCCTCCACCTCGGCAGAGACATCGGAAATTTTTAGCTTGACCTCAGGTTCCAATCGTCGCTTAAAGGCAATCAGCAACTGCAGAGCAGCAGTGTCAATAAATCTGACTTTGGCGAGGGAAATAGGAACCTCCTGTACGTCTTTGAGAGACTCTTCCAAGAAGGCTTTGAACTCATCCAACTCATGTATAGAGAGTTTTCCCTCGAGGTGGTAAACCCCTTGGCCGTCTTGGCTTATACTAAAGGTTCTTGCAGGCATTTTGAAAGCAGTACCAACAACAAAAACGTAAAACTTGGGGCAATAAGGCATTGCCCATTATTATAAATCGAACACAAACTAGATATACTTTAATTTTGAGCAAACAGTTATAAGGTATCTTCGTAGGCGTTCACATGTTCAAGGTTCACCTTCGTTGACCTTGCGAGCTCTCTGACCAATTGCAATGCCTGACTGTGTGTCGCACTTGTCTGCGTGCGGGCAAGGACAGGCAGGCTTCAATGTGCTCCCAATCGTTTTATTATTATGCTTTTTCCATTCAGGACTCACGAATCAAAGGTTTGGATTTTCAGTAAACCCTGAGCCTCTGAACCCTGAACTATTGAACCCATGAACGGTTATGTCTTTTATCTTTTTTGCAAATTTAGCATAGGTTATTGCCCAAACATGCGCATGGTTTTATGCTATTATATACTTTTAGGGAAATCGTGAATTAGGAAAAAATGATTAGCTCAGAACTTCAAAATTATGTCTGCCATGAATGGACAGAAAAACTTCTGATTATGACCAAGGCTATGAGGAAGCGTGACTTTACTATTTATCTTGGATCAGAGCAGACCCGGAATGATATCCCTAGTCCTATGGAATTGGCGGACGTTGAGAAAATAAAACACGCCTTTGGTACAGAGGGATTTGCCGGCCGGGTTTACTACCAGGCAGTTGATTATTTTATCCGGTCAAAGGTTGAGCCGTTTCAGGCCGTGCTGAATACGTGGATGCGGGGAGCCAAGGCCAAGGTGAATGCCCGGGATGTCCCGTTTACCGAAGTAATCACATGGTGCCAGGAAACCGGTGATAACCAGGCCAGGAGTGCACTAGCCAAAGAAGCGCGCTCTATTTGCGCCTTTCTGGCTCCTTTCAGTTATGCCTCGTGGAAGGCCCTTTTAAATGTGCTGGAGCACGACCTTGGTTATCCTGAATATATAGCCTTTTGCGAAGAAAAAAGGGACATCTCGTTGGCAGAATCCGGTTCTCATGCCCAGGACTTTCTCGGTGAAACCAGAGAGACATACAGAAGTCTTGTTGAGCCTTGGCTAAACACGGTCACGGGGATATCTCTGAAGCAGGCTTCCCGTTTTGATGCCATCTATCTTTTAGGGCTTCGTTATCTGGACCACCTTTTTCCCCCGGGGCTCACCATAGAGAAAATTGTGAACTTTTTCCGCAAATGGGGAATGGACCTTCTTGGGAATTCCTCGCTCCATATCCATTCGAAAGGCATTCTTGGCCGCCAGTCTTACTGTATCCCTGTGGATATACCAGGAGAGGTACACGTCATTGTAGGACCCCTTAAGGGATGGTTGGATATGGAATCACTTTTCCACGAACTGGGTCACGCCCTGAGTTTCATCTATACAGACCCGGTGCTACCTCCTGAAGAGAAGGACTTCTTTCAGTCAGGGGCCCTATCAGAGGCCTTTGCTTTTCTTTTTCAGAGAATGTGTATGTCCGGAGAGTTTCTTCAGGAAATCCTGGGGCTGTCTTCTGAAAATGCTCAGACCGTCTCACGTACACATGCCCTGAAATGGCTTGCCTTGACTCGCCGTTACGCCGCAAAACTGGTTATCGAAGTGGAGAACTTCCGCCTTGGCCGGCTAAAAAAAGGGCAGTCCCTTTACTCTGAAGTGATGGGAAGGGAAGCCGGCTTTTACTATGATCCTGAAACCTATCTATTTGATCTTATGCCTGACTTTTACTCCCTTGACTACTTTCAGGCCTTTATCGGAGCTGCCTGTCTTTGGGAATACCTGAACGACGCCATAGGCGAGGATTGGATACTGAATCCTGAGACCGGTAGCATCCTCCATCGCTGGTGGCACAATGGAAACCGGCTTGATCTCACCGCCTTCCTTCAAGAGACCCTGGACCGGCCCTTGGAGTTCGGGCCATTTATAAAGGTAAACCAATATGACATCGGAAGTTGACTTACTAGAGCTTGATCGCAGATATCTCTGGCACCCTTATACACAGATGAAGGATTTTGAGAAGGATGATCCTCTGTTTGTGGATCGAGCTGATGGAGTGTTTCTATTTGATGTCCAAGGACGACGCTACTATGACACCATATCCTCATGGTGGTGCATACTCCACGGTCACAATCATCCCAGGATCAAGTCCGCCATCATAGATCAGCTGGACAGACTGGAACATGTGCATTTTGCAAGTACTACCCATGAGGGAGCCGTCCGTCTGGCAGAAAGACTTATTGCCTTGACCCCGGATGGGCTAAGCAGGGTTTTTTATTCAGACAACGGTTCCACTGCCTGTGAGGTGGCTATAAAGATGTCCTTTCAGTACTGGAAGCATATGGGCGAGACCAGAAGGGAACGCTTCGTGTCCATTGAAAGGGGATATCACGGTGACACTATCGGTGCCATGAGCCTGGGTGGAGTCCCTGAGTTCAAGAGTTCTTTTGATGCCCTCACCTTTGATTCCTACCGGATACCATCTCCGTATTGTTATCGCTGCCCATATGAGGTCGGGCCTTTTGCTCAATCACAAGATCACCAAATCACCAAATTACCAAATTGCTCCCTTGAGTGCCTGGATCCGCTTGAGAAGTTGCTTGCCGATAAGGGGCATGAGATAGCAGGAATTATACTTGAGCCTTTGATCCAGGCGGCGGGCGGGATGATAGTATATCCTTTGGAATATCTAAAAAGGCTGGCAGAGCTTGTCTCTCACCACCGGGTACACCTGATCCTGGACGAAGTTGCCACTGGCTTTGGGCGGACCGGGCGCATGTTCGCCCTTGAACACGCTGGAATAAGCCCTGATTTTCTATGTCTTTCAAAGGGACTGACTGCCGGATATATGCCTATGGCAGCCACCATAACCACTGACGATGTATATAATGCCTTTTATGCGGACTACAAAAAGGGCAGGACATTCTTTCATGGTCATACCTTCACGGGTAATCCCCTGGCATCTGCGGCAGCCCTGGCTTCTCTGGAGATATTTGAGCAAGAGAATGTGCTTAAGGGGTTGCAAGATAAAATCAGTGTCCTCCAGTCCGGCATGAAAAGGTT
>JAFDDO010000026.1 GCA_019310825.1 Deltaproteobacteria bacterium
ACCGGTATATTCAGGTCTCTCACCATGCGGCGAATGACCTGGAGTTGTTGAAAGTCCTTCTGACCGAAGATTGCCATGTCCGGCTGTACAATAATGAGGAGCTTCGCAACTATTGTGGCAACACTGCGGAAGTGTTCAGGCCTTGATGCGCCACAAAGCCCCCGACTTAAGCCTTCGACTCGTATCCATGTTTGGAACCCGGGTGGATAGATGTCTTTTGCGTCTGGACAAAACAGGCAGCTAACACCTTCGTCTTCAGCCAGCTTCGCATCCCGCTCAAAGTCTCTTGGATAATGGTTTAAGTCTTCATTCGGGCCGAATTGGGCAGGGTTTACAAACAGGCTTACTACCGCATGGTCTGCCTTGCTTCCAGCTGTTCTCATCAGAGAAAGGTGGCCTTCATGGAAAAAGCCCATAGTGGGAACTAGGGCCACAGACAACCCCTCGTGTTTCCACACAAGAACCCGTTTTCTCATGCCGGATATAGAGTTAATAATTTTCATTTATGGAACATGCACCATCTTCTATTTCGAAAGGATCTTCCGGATTTCCATCCAGCGAAGGCATTTCTTGAAAACAAGTGTTCTGAATGTAGTTTATGATGTTCCGCTCACCCTCAATGAAGGTCAATCCATCATGATCCCTGGCTATCAGTACCGGAACAGTATCAATGCCCAACATTTTCAGGGCAGCAGCATTTATTTGAGGTATATATTTGTCATTAGGGCTCAATCCCGGAAGTAGATCAGCACTTATTTTTTTAATTGGGTTGAAATGAAATTCGCACCGCGTGCATCCTTCCAGTGCCTCTATAACCTTGTAGCAGTGGGGGCAGTCTTCTGAAAAAATTAGATAGAGTTGTTTAATCGTTTCAGAACATCTCCTTACAGCATATGTCCCCTTATCCAGGGTGAGTCCGCGCAGTTGGTCTTCCGCAGCTTCAAATCTCAACAGAGAAAACATGAACAACTGCACCACAATTATTGCTAACCCTAAAGCTAGTTGTCGAAAGCCCATCAAGATATTCAGGATGACTATTAGAAGAAAGACAACCAGGCAGTAAGAACAGAATACATTGGCAACAAAGATCTGGTAACCCAGCAATATCCCATCGGCGGCAAGACCGGAAATAAGTACGATGCGAAGCAGGGGTTCGGTTCCTGATCTTTGTTTTGTTATTAAAGCGGTACAGAATACGGCAAGAAAATATACAGCACCCAACAGATTGAAATAAAAAGGTGGAATAAGTGTCAAGGCTTCTACTATTTTACATCCCTCATTAACACAGAAGGCCTCTCCCTTGAATATTATTAGTAGTGCCTGAGCAATTATGATAACACAGGTCAGGAGTGACAGGTATATTAGCGCCTGGAGCGATCTGTGTTTCATAGATATCCTAATGGTCCTTGCGTAATGCGAGGAAAGTTTGTGTTGGTTGAAGTTTGATTGATCTGTTGGTGACAATCATGGTCTAAGGGGATAAAGTTGTAATCAGTCTTCAGAGATAACTTAATAACCCATGATAATTATCTTGAAAACCCTTTATGTCATCATTAGAGTTCTCTCATGACCATAAAAGATCAAGCAAAACAAGGTATAATATCCCAACTTATTGAGCGTTGTGCCCTGGACGAGGGTCTGGATCCACAGATTCTAGTTCAAGCCGTGGGGGCAGGGGAAGCGGTAATACCGCATAACAGGCATGTTGAGCTTAGTCGTCCCATGGCAGTGGGTAAAGGGATCTCCACCAAGGTTAATGCAAATATAGGCACTTCAAAGGATCATCCTGAGCTGAAAGCCGAACAGAAAAAGCTCAAAGTGGCCCTGGAGGCAGGAGCCCACACTATAATGGATCTTTCCACTGGGGGCCCGATAAAGGAGATCCGCCAGGCTATCAGGGATGCCTGTCCCGTACCTCTTGGCACAGTTCCTATTTATCAGGCCGCAGTTGAGACCGTGGAGCGGCGCAAGCGCTCAGTGTGCGAGATGGATGTAGATGACCTGCTGAGGGTAATTGAGGAACATGCCCTGGAGGGGGTAGACTTCGTAACAATTCACTGCGGTCTGACTCTCAAGGCAGCGGAGCATCTCCGCTTGAGGGAACGCGTAATGGGGGTGGTTAGCAGAGGAGGTTCCTTCATTCTGGAGTGGATGATGTACAACCAAAAGGAAAATCCCCTATTTGAGCACTTTGATGATATCCTGGCAATAGCTCGGGAGCACGAGCTAACTTTGAGCCTTGGTGACGGTCTCAGGCCCGGGTGCCTTATGGACGCAACGGACGGCGGACAGGTGCACGAATTGATAGTCTTGGGTGAGCTTACGCAGAGGGCATGGGACGCTGGTGTACAGGTAATAATTGAAGGGCCTGGTCATATGTCAATGGACCAGATACCAGCCAACATTCTTTTAGAAAAGAGGCTCTGTCACGGAGCCCCATTTTATGTGCTTGGTCCTCTGGCAACCGATATTGCCCCTGGGTACGATCACATTACCAGTGCCATTGGCGGGGCCATTGCTGCAGCAGCCGGGGCTGATTTTCTCTGTTATGTGACACCTGCCGAACATCTGAAGCTGCCGTCACTGGAAGATGTGAAAGAAGGGGTGATAGCTTGCCGCATTGCGGCCCATGCGGCTGACATAGTGAAGGAAGTCCCCGGTGCCATAGAAAAAGATCGAAAGATGGCCGAGGCCAGGCACCGCCTTGACTGGAAGACCCAGATAGAGCTTTCCATAGATCCTGAAAAGGCCCGTCTATATCGTGAAGAAGGCGGGGAATACCATGGATCCACCTGCACGATGTGCGGAGAATACTGCGCAATCAAGACCTATCAAAGGGCGATGAAAAAAGGTCGGGAGGCAAGGGGCGATGAGAGAAAATGAATCCGGGTCCAGTACTTACCATTGCCGGCTCCGACTCAGGTGGCGGCGCCGGTCTACAACAAGACCTGAAAGTCTTTACGGTTCTTGGGGCCTATGGCTCAAGTGTTGTTACCGCACTGACTGCTCAGAACACCCTCGGGGTCCATGCTGTTGAGCCTGTAGATCCTGACTTTGTGCGGAAGCAGCTTGATGCCGTACTTGAAGATATCCGCCCAACAGCCATCAAGACCGGTATGCTGGCTACTGCAGAAATTGTGGAGATTGTTGCGGATTGTCTGGATCGACATATTAATAAAGATACCATACTGGTAGTAGACCCTGTCATGGTTTCCAAAAACGGGTACCGACTTCTGGAACAAGATGCCGTAAATGTCCTAAAGACCAGGCTTCTTCCTCTTGCGGACGTGTTTACACCCAATATTCCAGAGGCTGAAGTCCTTCTCGGCCGGCGCATTCAGACACTGGAAAATATGCGACCTGCTGCCTTTGATCTTCTCAAGCTCGCAGATTGTCCTTCTGTCGTTCTGAAGGGAGGCCATCTCCATGACCGGGATCCCGTGGATGTTCTTGCCCACGAAGAAGGGGTTTTAGAGATAACCGGGACCCGCATTCCCACACGACACACTCATGGAACCGGCTGCACTTTTTCTGCCGCACTGTTGGTGTTTTTGGCTCGTGGACTGGGAATAGTAAGTGCAGCCCAGAAGGCCAAAGAATTTGTGACCCGGGCAATCAGGGGGGCAGTGCCTGTTGGCAAGGGTGTGGGGCCAACGAATCCTTTGAGCGTAATCGAAGACGATATTGCTCGTTATCCAGTAATTGAGGCCCTTGAGAAGGCATGGTTGCGTCTTTTGTCGTTTCCGTGTCGTTCTCTGATTCCAGAGGTTCAAATGAATCTTGGCTATGCCCTTCCTTGGGCAAGCTCTATGCAGGATGTGGCTGCTTTTCCCGGAAGGATTGTAGGCCTGAAAGAAGGTGTGGCCAGGATAAGGAGTCCTGCATATGGAGTCTCAAGCCATGTGGCCAGGATAATATTGACCGCGATGGGCCATGATCGTGGATACAGGTCGGCCATGAATATCCGCTATGATCTCGGGTATCTTAAGCGGGCACAGGAGCTTGGTTACTCAATGGCTGAGTTCTCCAGAAAGGATGAACCTGAGGAGGTAAAATTCAAGGAAGGTTTTTCTCTGGTATGGGGCGTAAAGAAGGCCATTGAGGGTGCGGGTGTGGTGCCGGATATCATACACGATGCAGGAGATATAGGAAAAGAGCCGATCATTAGAGTCCTTGGGCACGATCCTTTGGAAGTGGTGGATAAGGCCTTGAGATTGGCTGGGTTTTCATAGTTTTTTTAATGAGCCTATGGTTTAGACTCCCGCCAGTGTAACAAAGGCTGATAATTTCAATATCAGTTTCAATCGAACTATTTGCGTAATTATGTCTTGACTTCTTCTTTCTTTTCCTCCAGTTATCAGATAATCCGAACAGTCCAAAGTTATAACCTCTCAACAAGTCCGACATGACGAGATAACTTTGGACTCTCACGCGACAATCTATTATTCAAGATCAAAAAATCAATTTATTTGCGCATGTTATAATCTGGCTGCGCGACAGGCAATATACCCCTTAAGTCTTATCTCCCCTTATCCGATATAGATGACATTAATCCTATGAGGATTTGTATTGATTCACACTATCACAATACGTCATGCAATATCAGACGGCACAAAAGACAAGCCGGATGCAATGTTTTTATGTACAGGCACTTAGATTATCCAATTCTAAAATTGGCAGAGTACGACTTGAGGCAGCTGTCGGCGCAACTCTACATATTGACCGCAATTCTGGTCCTTTCGACATCCTGCCTGGTGTCTAAGGCAACGGCCGAATGTTCATCGAAGGCGATCTCTCTGGTCTCTTCACTAGAAATAGCTCAGGAATTTGCGGCAAATTGTCCTAATAGCGCATCTGTTCAACATGACACAGGGCTTCGGCTGGCCAGAGCAGGCCGACACTCGGAGGCGCTTGAATGCCTTGATGCCGCTGCACGCCTAGCCCCGAAAGACTTGTCTTACAGGACCGACTTGATCGTAGTTCTCTGTTGGGCTGGTCGATACCGGGATGCCATACTGGAGTATGGCAAGCTCCCGTCGTCTTATCACGGCCCAGCCTACCTTTACCGCAATGCCGCGCAGGCAGCCTATAACCAGAACGACTTTTCTCTCGCGTATAGACTATACGGAGAGTGGCTAAAAAGAGACCAGGATGACAGCCTTGCCCTGCGAGGACTGATTTTCTCCATCTGCAAGTTGAGGCGATATCAGGAGGGACGGGATTATCTTGCACGGGCAGTCAGCGTACATCCAGAACTGCAGAAGGAGGCGAAATTCCTATCTTTCTATATGTTGTGCGCACAAAAACAGTTTTGGGACGCATACATGTTGTTGCGCGAGATCCGAAATCAAAGTGAAGGTGCTACAATATGGTTTGATGTCTGGGAGACAGCCATTACTTCAGCTTCACCTAAAGCGATCAGCGATCTCATGACAGAGATGTCCGGCAAAGACGCTTCCTTGAAAGACCGTTTTTTGATAGCCGCCCTTAGAGGCAGACATGAAACCTCACTGGATCTGGCACAGAAGGTTGATACTAACGAGCAGCGAGCGTGGCCGATGCGTTACCGTGCCTGGCTTGGTTGGTCATTTTTCAAGCGGGGCAAGACAGAAGAATCTATTGCCGTCTACGAAAAAATGTTTCAGGATTCGCCGAAAAATAGGGCAGCCAGAATAGGGATTGTGTACTGCCTGGCATCCCAAGGAAAATATACTCGAGCCCACGCGATGCTCAAGGAGCTTATGACCGAGGCCCCCGGAAATGTAGACATCCTTTTTGCCCTTGCTTTCTGGCATGAGAAAAAGAAAGAATTCCTGGACGCTGTCCTGACTTATGAGAAGATTCTCGATCTCAAGCCCAGAAACCATAATGCTCGAAAGCTGCGTCTCAGAGCCCTTTCAGACCTTGGTCTGCCATCCCTGTCAATTGAACAGATAGGAGAACTCAAGTCAGATATACAGTTTTGTTCAGATCTCGAACTGGACGAAGCAGCCTATTTTCTCCGTTGGGAATTGGCCGAAGATGCTATTGTCATTGAACGGCCGTTACTTCTGAGCCAACCCGACAATCAACGAGCGCTCTTTGATTACATACTGGCGCTTAGACAACAGGAGCATTATTCCCTGGTCAAAAAGGAATATGAAAAGCTACTGGAAAAGGGGATTGCTCTGCCCTATTGGGTAATTGAGGCTGCTGCCGACGCCTATCTCGAACTGGCTGATCCTGAGGAGGCCGTGGAGCTGTACCGCCTGATTCTTGAGCAACATCCCAAATCCTTTGAGGCCCGTATGGGGCTTTTCTATGCCCTTCAGGAACTCCGTCAGTGGAGTTCTGCATGGGACCTGTTGGGAGATATTGATCGGGATACATCTCCTGGAAGTAAAGCCGGCAGACGATTTATCCCTAACTGGCGAAAATACGAAGTCGGGATTGCTCGTGGCTGGCTGCTGGCCTATGAGAACCGTCTGCAAGAGGCCGAAACATATTTCAAAAAACTCAACAGTTCCGCCCCTGCCAATACCGGAATCAGGACTGGTTTAGGGCATGTCTATATGTGGCGTGGCTGGCCGAGGCTTGCCCTTGAAGAGCTTTCTATTGCCAATACCAGAAATCCGGATGAAGCAGGGGCGGTAAACGGCAAAGCAATTGTTATGAATGAACTGGGTTTTGAGAAGGATGCCCGCAACCTGGCACGGGCTCTATATAAACAGTATCCGCAAAACAGGCACGTCCAGAGGTTGATTACCGAGCTGGAGGTGGATGACATGAGGGAGATGGTTACGGATATCGTAATAGGTATTGAAGACGACGATTCCAGTGATCTATACTTAAGGACCGAGGTCAATGAAAAAGTAGCTCCTCGATGGCGCATCTATCAATATATCCTCTTGCAAAATACCGAGTACAGTGATCGAAGTGAAGCTCACAGGCGCGTAGGATTGGGGCTCAGACACAGATTTAATCCTGAGTGGTACTGGGAAGAGGAAGTGTCCTTTGATTTCTGGGACCATGCCGATTTCGGTGTTTCAACTTCATTTACTTATACTCCGGATGACTACTGGGTCTTTGAGGCGTCCCATGACACTTACAGTACAAATATGCCGCTTAGGGCAAGGGCCGCAGGTGCCGACAGCGACGAAGTATCCCTTGGAATTACTTATCGTGAAAGTGAATGGCGGGCCTATTCGCTGGGTTTTAATACAATGGATTTCTCTGACGGAAATCGCCGCAATAGTGGATTGGTGCAATATGAACAGGGTCTTTGGGTAAATGGAGACTGGATGGCGCGTCTATACCTGGACGGTTATGCATCACATAATTCCAAAGAGGACGTGGATTACTTTAATCCCCACCGGGACCTAAGTATATCGGCAACCCATATGTTGCAGGGTACGCACTACCGCCATTTTGGCAAATCCTTTGTCCAACGCCTGTTTCTGACAGTGGGTGGCTATTACCAGGAGGACTACGGCACAAACACAATTGGGGCAATCCGTTACGAGCAGGATTTTAGTTTTTCTTTCAGGTCTGTTTTCCTCTGGGGCGTGACACTTGCCCGTAGGATTTATGATGGGGATACCGCTACGGCCCTGAGCCTGTACCTGACATTCAAGTATCGCTTTTAAATCTCATGAATAACAATAAACACAGTCTAATAAAATTCGCGCTCGCAATCTATCTAATCTCCATCAGTACGGCTTTGCCTGTCTATGCCGTTTCAAGAGACAGTACTGCTGGAATATGGGTCCTTTGCTATCACGACGTGACACTTAAACCCTCGTCTGATCCATGCACTATAACCCATGGAATGCTTGCACAGCAGATCGAGTATCTGAGGACCCATGGCTATCATTTTGTGGGCATTGATGAGCTTGTCGAGGCTAAAGAGGGCCGGAAGATTCTCCCTCCAAAGTCGGTCCTGTTGACATTTGACGATGCGTATTTGAGCTTTTATGAATTTGTGTTCCCTCTCCTCCGGCAGTTAAAATGTCCCGCTGTCCTAGGCGTAGTAGGGCATTGGATCGACATAGCGCCTAAAGATATAACTGCGCCACTTATGAACTGGGACCAACTGAGAGAAGTAGCTGATAGCGATCTGGTGGAAATTGCGTCGCACACCTATAACCTCCACAGGGCTGTCTGCTATAACCCCCAAGGAAACTCAGGCTCGGCGGTGAGTGTCCGGCTATATCTTTCCAAGGAGGACCGGTATGAGACGGAAGATGAGTACAGGGGCAGGATCCGTGAAGACATGCAGCGACAGAATAAACTGTTTCTGGAGAAATTAGGGTCTTCTCCCAGGGTCCTTGTCTGGCCCTACGGACGCTTTAACATGATAAGTCTCGATGAGGCCAAGAAAGCGGGTATTATTTTCACTTTTGGCCTGGAAAATGGCACAAACAGTCTAAAAGACCTCTACGCCGCCAGGCGCTTACTCGTGCAGCCCATGGAGATGTCAGATCTCATATGTGAAATCGAACAGACAGAGCCTCCTTCACTCATTAGGGCCGCTCAGGTCGATCTGGACTTGATCTACGATCCGGCGTCCGAAGATCAGACAGACCGTAATCTCGGCCTCCTGATAGAACGTCTATTGGCCCTTGGCGTCAACACCATATATCTGCAGGCCTTTGCAGATCCTGATGGGACGGGCAGGATAAGCGGTGTGTATTTCCCGAACCGGCATCTTGAAGTCAGGGCCGACATTTTCAGCCATGCGGTCCATCAGATCATGATCAGGGGCATCAGGGTCTATGCATGGATGCCGACACTTGGTGTTATGCTGCCGGATCGAAAATTGCGGGAGACCTTAAAGGTAAAGATGTGTAACAATGTCGTGACAGAAAAAGATACATGGAAGCTTAGTCCTTTCGCGCATGAAACTCACCGAATCCTCAGTGAGATCTATGAAGACCTTGCCACACACAGCCAGATCTCAGGGGTGCTTTTCCAGGACGACGCGGTTTTGTCCGATCATGAAGATTGTCATCCATGCGCGCTGAAGGCCTGGGCCGATTTAATGACTGAAACAGGGAAACCCGGGACCTCTCCAAGCGCGTCAAATCCTGCCTGGATCTCACTCAAGACCCGGACCTTGGATTTGTTGCTGGAAGATCTTATGTTCCATGTTAGGAGATTCCGTCCCTATGCCAAGTTCTGCCGGAATATTTTTGCTGGAGCCGTTATTAACCCGGCTTCAGAAGAGTGGTTTGCGCAATCCTACTCCTTGGCCCTGCAGTCTTATGACTATGTAGTCGTGATGGCCTATCCTCAGATGGAGCGCCGGAATGACGCTATTTCATGGCTTAAGGGATTAATGAAAGCCGTTCGGATGAATAACTTTGGTTTGGACAAGACCGTTCTTAAGATTCAGGCCTATGACTGGGGCGGCAGACATTGGATAGACAAGGATAAACTCCTTAAGGAAATGCGGGTGCTCGAAGCTCACGGGGCAAGGCACCTTGCATACTACCCGGACAACGTGTTTAAAAATCAGCCCGACATAGACCTGATAAGGCTTGAGATGTCAACCAAGGGCTTCCCCTATATGCAGAAAAAATAGAATGATACTGGACCCAATCTTTCAATTCCTTAATGACTTTGTCTTTCTCTATCCCCTTTATCTGACATTTTTTTGGATGATCGGAGGCGTTCTGTTTTACTGGCGTAACGAACGCGGAAGCGACAAACCTCCTGAACTTCCGGAGTATCCTCTATTTTCTGTGTTGATCCCGTGCCACAATGAAGCAGACACGATTAATAATACAATCACGCAACTAAAAGGCCTTAATTATCCTAATTACGAGATCATAGGTATTGATGACGGCAGTATGGATGATACCCTGGCCATTCTCCGCAGTCTGGCTCAAGATGAGTCTAAAATGCGTGTAATTTCCTTAAAAGAAAATCAAGGCAAGGCCATGGCATTAAATGTCGGCAGCCTTGCTGCAAAAGGGGAGTTTCTCCTGAGCATTGACGCAGACTCGCTGTTGGATCCGGACGCATTGCGCTGGATTGCCTGGCATTTTGTGCACTACCCCAGAGTGGGCGCTGTGACAGGGAATCCCCGTGTGCTCAATCGATCGAGCCTTATCGGCAAAATTCAGACAGGGGAATACGCCACGATCATCGGCTTGATCAAGAGGACACAGAGACTGATTGGCAAAGTACTGACGGTTTCCGGTGTTATAGCCGCTTTTCGAAAACAGGCCCTTCTCTCAGTGAAATTCTGGGACAACGACATGGTTACTGAGGATATTGATATAACCTGGAAACTCGAAAAGAAATTCTGGGACGTCCGTTACGAACCGAGGGCTATTTGCTGGGTTTTGGTACCGGAGACACTCAAGGGCCTTTGGGTACAGAGATCCCGCTGGGCTCAAGGTGGAGTTGAAGTTCTGCGTAAACACCGGGACATTTGGAAACACTGGCGGCATAGACGACTCTGGCCAGTCTATATTGAATACGTTATCAGTGTCGTCTGGGCATATTCTCTTTTTGCCCTTGCAGGCATATGGTTTGTGCAACAACTCGGTGGGTTGGGGTTCCTGGCTGAAGTGCCTCCGCTGGTTCCGCCCAAATGGACAGGGGCGGTCTTGGCGTTTGCCTGCATTATCCAGTTCGGTGTAAGTCTCGTCATTGAGCGACACTATGAAAAGAATATCCTGAAGTACTACTTCTGGATCATATGGTATCCTTTCTGTTATTGGCTGATCAGTGCTCTCACAGTTACATGTGCCGCACCAAGGGCACTATTGAAACGTCCTGGCACGCGTGCCGTATGGCGTAGCCCTGACCGGGGACTCAGGCCGTGAACAAGACAAGAATTGTGGACAATATTGAGCTGATCGACAATCCGAGTCTCAAGACCAGACTACAGGCCATGACGGAGTGGACATTTACTTCCTTTTTCTGGATTTTCTGGATTTATCTCCTTCTTCCCCTGCTCAACCTTCTCCTTTGGTTGTTTGTGGGTTACACTTTGTATGAAAAGCTGATTTCGGGCTATGCCGATTTCTTCCTTCTCCTCAGGCACATCGGGTTGATTGCTCTCGCGATCTTTATCGGACTGAGACTCTGGGGCTATTATAATTATCATGTCTTTGGTAAGCGCAATCGCAGACGACATGTCCATCAAGCGGATCCAAATCAAATGGCCGAACATTTCGGGATCACAATCGATAAGCTTGAAGCCCTACAGAAAGCAGAGATCATCAAGGTGTCCATCCGAGATCCTCACGATATTCTTGAAATTCAAATAGAAGGCCATTGAAGCGCCCGAAAAAGCCCCTCCTTTTTAGGTAATTATTTTCTTTTATATTAAGGAAACGTTTTTCCTGCCCTTGCGTTATCCTTCACAATCCCCTTTAAAACAGGCAAAGTCGTCCCAAAAAGAGCAAACAGAAATGGTATGTTTGTTGCTGCAGTAGAGATGAAACTGTTTTGAGCCAAAAAAATTTTGCCAATATATCATTCACAATGGGGGATAAATATGAACCGCAAATTTTTAGGGGTTTTAACTCTCCTGCTCTTCCTGATGGGAATCATCTCCACATCAGGCATAGAAAGCGCTTATGCTCTTCCCATGTCGGGGGCTGACGCGAGGATATTTTCTGTAAAGTGGGACGGGGTCGAAGTGGACTGGCTGAATCCTCTAGAATTCAGCTTTGACTCTCATGCTACAGGTTCTGAAGCTAGCAGCGGTCTCAGCTCCAACAATTTTGGTGTGGAGGCATATGCATCTCCAGATTTGATTACCAGTAACTGGGCGTGGGCTTCTGCCAGCGCCTGGCAATATGGAACATTTAAGGCGGACAGCAATGGTACGCTCGAGGTCTCAGTCGAATATTATCTGCACCAGAATTTAACCACAGATGCAGGTACGGCCCAAGCAAGTTCCGAGGCATGGCTATGGTTGGCCAGCACTGGTAACACCTATAGTGAAAACCTGTTCGCTATATCCAATGACATTACGGGAGATTATAGCGAATCCGGGATTTTGACCGTATCACTCCCCTTTAAGCAGGGCAATACAGGTGAACTCTCGGTTGGCGTATGGAATGAGACGACTTCAGCTAGTCCTGTACCAGAACCGGCCACGATCATCCTTCTGGGCTGTGGTCTTATGAGCATGGCCCTACTGGGCAAAAGGCGACTAGCTGCACATCAGGACCAATCCTCTTAGCGTTAAAAACACATTCACTCCATAAAATCAAATCACACCACAATTGATATTGTTGAGAATTTGGTCACAGATATTACATATATCCTTTATTTTTTTACTGATCCAACATGAATATTTTTACAATAATCAGTGAGTTCATTCAGGAATCGTTTAAGTTCCTTGCGTGAATTCTCGGCCAGATTCCTGTCTTGCTTGGATTTAAGGCAGGGCTGTACAAACGCCTCACTATCGGTTTCAGTCGAACTGTTCGTGTAATGTATGTCTGGACCTCCCCTTGCTTTTTCCTCCATTTATCGATAAGCTGTTGTCCATGATCAGAAAATTAAATAATTTAAGTATGTTATAACCTGCCTGCGCCTAATATACGTTAGGCGAAAAATGATAAAATGACAGAAGCGTCAGGAACTTGGTTGTCCCAAGGACTCCTGATGAGAGAGAGTTCACTGACTCAAAATGAATATTTCGGAATATGTGGTAGTCGCGAGTGACAAGTCGTTTCTGAAAGGCATCGTATAATATCTGGTTGAAATTCGATGGTAGTAACTATAGGAGGCCATGTAGCAGAAATCCAGTGCTTCAGGGTGACCGGTTGTTGGAGGCGACAATGAATTTAACAGAACGAGAAATCACTTCGATAGTAAGCAGGCTGGTACAGACCGCAAGCTGCGAACTGCCACAGGATGTCGAGACAGCTCTTCTGGCTGCAAGGGAGAGAGAGGAATCACAGACCGGCAGGCGGATGCTTGATATTATATTAGAAAACGCAGGCCTTGCCCGGCGCACTGGTCTTCCTATATGTCAGGATACAGGTATTGACGTTGTGTTTGTGCAATTAGGTCAGGAGCTTAATATTGAGGGCGATCTGGTTGGGGCCATAAATGAGGGGATTGCTTTAGGTACAGCAGAGGGATGGCTGAGATGCTCTGTTTGCGATCCTATTACCAGGAAAAATACAGGAGATAACACCCCTGCGGTTGTCCATGTTGAGCCGGTAGCTGGCGACAGCCTGGAAATTTCTGTATTACCAAAGGGCTGTGGAAGCGAAAATATGAGTACCGTGGTGATGCTCCCGCCTTCTGCAGGCGAGGACGGCATTGTGAGGGCGGTAGTGGATCAGGTACTAAAGGCCGGTCCTAATCCCTGTCCTCCCGGGATAATAGGCATAGGGATTGGCGGCACCATGGAAAAGGCGGCGTTGCTTGCCAAAAAGGCGTTATTGAGACCTGTGGGCTCAAAAAATTCAAGGGATGATTTGGCAGAGCTGGAAGACCGAATCTTTGTTCAAATAAATGGTCTGGGGATTGGTCCTTTGGGACTTGCTGGGTCTGTTACCTCCCTTGGTGTGGCCGTGGAGGTTTATCCCTGTCATATAGCAAGCCTTCCTTTAGCAATAAATATCCAGTGTCACGCTGCCAGGCATTGCATGGCAAGGTGGACGGATGGTTCTTGGCTGATAGTCCAGCCCCGCTCGTCTTTTGAAAATGATGTCCAGCATCCTGCGGTCTTCAAGGACAGTGCCTTTCACATAGACCTGCCGCTCTCAGAATCGGTTGTGGCGGATCTTCGGGCTGGTGATTGGGTGTTGCTCAATGGTATTGTATATACGGGGCGAGACCAGACTCATCGTCGCCTGGTGGAGATGCTAGACAGTGGTGCTCCCCTGCCTATAGACCTCAAGGGGCAATTAATATACTATGTGGGTCCCTCTCCAGCCCCGCCAGGAAGACCTGTGGGTTCCGCGGGACCCACTACCAGCTACCGAATGGATGCCTATACACCCCGTATGCTGGCTGAAGGCGTGCTTGCCACGATGGGAAAGGGAAGGCGCTCCCCGGAGGTTAGGGCCGCCCTGAAAGAACACGGGGCCGTGTATTTTGCGACAATAGGGGGTGCAGGGGCCTATCTGGCGAGCTGCATAGAGTCTTGCGAGCTAATTGCATTTCCAGAGTTGGGTCCTGAGGCCCTATACCAGATGAAGGTTAAGGACTTTCCGGCCATTGTGATTAATGATGTAACAGGTGCGGATTTCTATGAGGTTGCAATCAAACAACATAAAGCCTAGATATAAGCGATCACGGAATGTTGAAATTAGAAAATAAAAATTGGAAATTTGGCCTTCATGCTTTTGTACTGTTGACGAACGTATCCAATTCGTAAATTCGTTTTATCTCTCCCAATTTTCTAGTTTCCAAATGCGGGGTGGAGAGGGCCGACAATGCCGCCCTCATGACAACCAAGAAGGATTGAGGACTTTACTCCTGTCCCAATCGAGCTTTTACAAAAGGAAGTTGATAGTCATAAATATGGGCTCCTTGGCTTGCTGCTCTTAGAACTCCCACCCCAAATCCTATTTCTTCGGAGATATATTCCATTAACAATGCCAAGCCTCCTAAATTGGTTGGCAAACCAGCCCAAATATCCCAACTGCGCCAAAAGGTTGCAATATCGAGCCGGCCATCGTGGACTTTCAGGTCGATTGCTCTAAGACAGGCTGGGTCTTGGAGATCTAAGTCCTCCGGCCGACCAACAATGATGGAAGACTGATTTGTATTGGGAGTTTTTTTGAGAATTTGTATAGCCTTGGAAAGTTGAATTTTTATCCGTGATGCGTAAGTATAAACCTCATTCTTCCCTGGCAGTTTTCCTCCCAGCAAGTAGTCAATAAAATATTCTTTCACATATTCCATGGTGTTAGGAGGGGGCGCTGAGCATCCCGGAGGAATAAATGGAATCATATCCTTAAGAGGATGCATTATCTCCAAAGACAGCCAGGGGATCTGAAGTCGGTAATTTTCTTTCTCAAAGGATCCCCTCTCGATATCCTGGCGGTAGGCCTCAGATTCTAAATTGTACAGGATTTGGTACCAGGCATCCGAAATGGTAGTTGTTTGCAGATGCATTATGGCTCCTTTCCTAAATCGTATTTTCCTCTTTCATTTCAGCCAGTGTCGCTGAAAACCCATTTAAAAATTACGTACTTTACAGACAAGACATTTTGAGCAAAATCACTTTTTGCAGTATATATAAATCTTAGCTTAAATTTTTTTAGAAGTCTTGTCTTTATTAAGGCGAAATTGAAAGACAACCCATGTCCTACACAGACCTTAACCGCATTGAAATAGACCTCACGGCCGTAAGCCATAATTTCACTGTCCTAAAAGGACTTCTGAAAAGTACAGGGGCTCGTATCATGGCAGTGATAAAATCCGACGCCTATGGCCATGGGTTATTAGAAATCAGCCAAGTGCTCGAATCGGCCGGTGTATGGGGATTTGGCGTATCGGATGTTGAAGAGGCGATTTCTCTGAGGAAAGGAAAGATAACCGCTCCTATCCTGTTCTTATCTGGATTGCCTCCTGGGGCAGAAAAAGAAGTCATGGCCCTTGGTCTTATTCCCGGTGTAACTGACGTTTCCTCCCTGTACACTCTTGAGCGTGTTGCTTCAATGAGGGATGAAACCTGCAGAGTGCATCTCAAGGTGGATACTGGTATGGGACGCCTGGGGTTTTCACCGGATGAACTTTATGGGATTGTTAAGGAACTGCATAAATGGCCACATCTGTGTTTTGAAGGTCTGTATTCTCATTTATCGTCTGCTGACGATCCTCTTGATCCATTTAACACGGTCCAACTCAATACATTTGCATCGGTTTTAGACCGGGTAAAAGAAATGGGATGGAAACCTCTAACCATTCATATGGCCAATTCGGCCGGCCTGATTCATTTTCCACCTGCCCATTATGATCTGGTCCGGCCGGGACTGGCCATTTATGGTTCCTATCCTGGTCCTCAAAGTCAAAAAAGCCTTGAACTGCGACCCGTTATGAGTTTTCGTAGTAAAATCGTCGCCATACGTAATCTTGCTGAAAGATCACCAGTTAGTTACGGTCATAGCTTTTACACCAAAAGACCTTCCAGAATAGCTGTATTACCCGTTGGTTATGACGATGGGTACTTGCGGTCCATGTCCAACAGGTCCATAGTCCTTATCAGGGGTAGGCGTTGTCCTGTGGTTGGGAGTATCTGTATGAAATCCTTTATGGTAGATGTTTCCACGCTTGATGAAGTAACCCCCGGCGAGGAGGCCGTGCTTCTGGGAAGGCAGGGAGACGAAATTATTACGGCTGAAGATCTGGCACAGTGGGGTAGTACTATTAGTTATGAATTACTCTGCCTGCTAGGAAGTAGAAACAAGAGGTTTTTTAGGGATAATCAATGTTTGGCATAGGACTTCCAGAGTTGCTTTTGATTTTTGCATTGGCCCTGATAGTTCTCGGGCCGGACAGGCTTCCTAAGCTTGGCAGACAAATCGCGCGCTATATGGTGGAATTAAAAAGGGCTTCGGAGGAATTTAAAAGCCAGCTTGATATCGAGTCTCTAGAGAAAGACATAAAACAGGGGACAGAGGTGCGATCGGAATCCGG
>JAFDDO010000168.1 GCA_019310825.1 Deltaproteobacteria bacterium
TGAAGAGGCCAAACTCTTCATGCAAAAGGAGTAAGCGTTCACAGGGCACCGCATCTGCTTTGTTGCCGGGGCACTTGAAGTACAGGAAGTATGTATGCGTACCCTCCGCCTCGCATCTATAGCACCCTGTAATCGCTTACAGTTAGATAGGTTTTGGTAAAACGGGCGTTGTAACCCCGTGAACGGTTACGAAAAGAAATAACGTGAGAAATCACAGGAGAAAAAAATGAGACTTAATATCATCACTTCCCAAAATAAATTGCCGGTAAAAAAAGGATATATGATCTCCTTAATTATAAAAAATCTTAAAGGATATAAAGCCGCCCGGATTGGGATGAGAAAGAAGCCAAATCCTACGACTGGTCGAAACTTCTGGGAGACCCGATAGACAGAAATGCACCTGTTGATCCCATGAGCAGTCGCAAGGTCCTTTTTGAATCATTCACCATTGAGGAAAGAGATATGATAATTGACTGCATGAAGGAACGGTATGTCTCCAGACTGTCCGCAATCAATTCACGGCCCTTTGACTTCCCCATTCCCATGGGGCTCATTCCTCTGTCTGAAATTCCGGAAGATGATGATATCGGCTGCATCCGCTTTGAAGAGATCCCTAACTATACCCTCCCCTTTCCTGTGCATGGCCTTTACGATTTAAGCCAACATGGACCTGTAAAGGAAGAAATATAGCTAAGCATTCACGGGTTCAGGGTAACTTTTCTTTCGTTGACCTTGCTTGTAGGCCCGCAATTATTTGATGAAACCACGAATGGCATCGCGCCCTGTCAGACTTCCCTAACAGGTTAAAGATACGTCCAGCATAATCAACGTCCTGAAACTCAGCTTGATCCAACGCCAGGAAAGCTCACTCTAGACTTCTGCGCAAGACCGTTCAAAACTCACGAAACAACTGCTCGAATTTTGGGTTAACCCTGAACCTCTTAACCCTTGAACCTTGAACCTTTGAACCCGTGAACGGTTAGCTTTATTCTAATCTCTTTAATCCTATTTCGTTATTCTGTTTTCGTGTAGTAAATACGCCTATCCATTCAATACCTTAAAGAAGATACTTGACTGCCGGTAAAAAATCTTTTATTTTTTACAGCTAGATAGTAATGAAGTAAAGGAGTAATATGTTATGAAAATCAGTGCAAAACGGCAAATTTCCCTTCCTAAGAAAATTATGGCTGCGCTGAATCTAAAGCCTGGAGATGAAATAGAGTTCCAGCTCAAAGGCGACAGCGCGAGACTGGTTCCCATAAGAACCATAAAAGTACCAAGAGAGCAGGCATGGTTCTGGACTCCTGAGTGGCAAGCGAAGGAAATGGAAGCAGAGGAAGACCTGCGGAGCGGCGAATACAAGGATTTCGAGAATGTTAAAGATCTTCTGAAAGACCTTCACAGTGAAGATTAGACGTTCCGCATCCTTCTCGAAGGATTACAAAAACCTACCTGTACAGATTCAGACAAGGGCCGACAAACAGCTTCTTCGGCTGGTGGAAAACCCAAAACACCCCTCCCTGAGGATAAAGAAGTTAAGAGGCACCGAGATATTCGAAATTCGAGTCACTCGCGGATATCGACTGACTTTCAAAATTGAAAAAGAATTCTTGATACTGAGACGGATCGGCACCCATGATCTTCTGAAACAAGAGGGGCGGCGCTGAGGGCTTCTGGTCACCTGGCCAAGATGTTCCAATAGATTTAGCCTCAGTCAGCCGTGAGATATTCCAATTTGAGTGATTTTAGCTTGCTGCGAATGATTTCGAAATGGATCACGTTTTCTGTATAAAGAGTCGCCCCGATAGATAGGGCCGTAAGGGCAATCTGGACGTCATTCACAAAGTCGGATTTCTTGCAAAGCTCCCTGTATTTGAGAGCAAGATCGGAAAAGAATTGCCCCGCGATAATGTAGTGTTGTGAGTTTAAGACGACGATTCTATCTGCACTTTCGTAAGGTCTCTGCAACTGGAAAAGAAGCCTTTCGGCTTTTTTTGTTCTGGCCCCGGCCCACAGCTCCATGAGTACTATGGCCGAGACATACTTTACAGTCCCACCCCGCACAAGTTCAGAAGCGTGGGAGCGGTTTCGGATAAATGAGATGTAGATGTTCGTATCGAACATGACCTTCATTTGAAGACCTCGTTTATCACATCACCTTTCCCCCCTACCAGCTCATGGGCCTTGATGATATCATCGTCGATGACTGCCATCTCCAAGGCTTTGTTGACAGCCTCCTTTTCCGTCCTTACCTCAAAAATCATGCGCGCCCTATCAATGTAATCCTGATCCAACTCAATGGTCTTCTTAACCATCCTGGGCATTTGATTTGCCTCCTTAACCATAATTTTAGACATATTATATGGTTTCCCGCTGGGAGGTCAAGCCAAATTTTTTTGTGAGTTTTTAAAGTATGTTAATTCATCGCAGAGCAACAGCGAAGATTAGTACTGAAATCTCCCTCAATTCACAGTGCCTATTGTCCCATGCCCTGTCAAACTACACTTCAGCCTTCAGCCTTCTACCTTCCACCTGCTCCTTCTAATCCTCTCCTTTTAATTTACTTCAGCCTTCAGCCTTCAGCCTTCCACCTGCTCCTCTCCCCCAAGACCAATTTTTGTCAATAAGTGACTTTTTTTGGCAACGAATAAGACGATAAGTCGCATCCTCAATCTTAGGGAAACCGCAATATCGGCGTATTTCAGACCTCGTTAAGTGGTTATTATTATTTGAATTTATATAGTTTGCATAGAAATTGGATACTTGATGTAAGAGAAGCTCTAATATGCTGATTTAACATACTTATTTTCCGACTCAACGACTCAACTATTTGACGATATCTGTATTTACTCAGGTGTAGCAGACCATGACTACGTGGCATTGACCTTGCAAAGCAAAGGCATATGATCAGAAATTTAATAGGACACAGATTTTTGCAGATATACACAGATAATTATTATTCATAGATTTGAAAATCCGTGTTCATCCGTGTTCATCCGTGTCCAAAAAAGGAAATTTCTATAAAAATCAATAAAGGAGGTAAAATTATATTTATTAAGCCGGGAAGAGTTGCCGATAAATATTTTGAATATCATCCAACTTTGAATATCAACCAAAATTAATTTTTTAACACAGGAGGTCTGTTATGCTTGGATTCTTGAATAAGATGAAAAAGGTAGGATGTAAAGGTTTCACCCTGGTGGAACTCATGATCGTCGTGGCAATTATCGGGATTTTGGCCGCAATTGCCATTCCGCAGTTTGCCAAATATCGTCAGAGGGCTTATAACTCAGCGGCCTTAAGTGACGCAAGGAACCTGAGGACGGATGTCGAGGGCTATTACGCTGAATGGATGCATTACCCAACGAATGAACAATAAACTTGGAGGTTAGTGAAATGAAAAAAGTAGGAACGATTATAGCAGGCATCTCTCTGTCTTTGATTCTCTTGGTTGCTGGAGCATGGGCTGCTGATATTGTCTTAGAAGATACTGGGAGTGGTCCTGATTTGACATACTCGATGTCCCCTAATGTTGATATGAACTATACTAATGACTCAACTGCTGATACTCATATAATTACCTCTTCCAACTCAAAAGGTACGATGGCATATGGGATTGTTAATACTTACTCTGGTTATTATCAGGTAACAATTGCGGTTGGCGCCGATTGCCCGGCCGCGACACAGGCTACCATCGATGGCATGACAGAGTTCGGCGCCAGCTAATACCACTGTTCAAAACGTCACCACCTGACAGTATCAATATCTGTCCACAGTAACAATTATACATAACCGCTAACAACAAAAGGCTCCTCTTTTAAAGGGGAGTCTTTTGTTTTTTGTTATGTGTGCCGATAAAGAACACATGACTGATGGTTCTGAAGGCAACGGTAATACAGGGCCCATGTATCTCAGCATTAAAGATGTTTCAAAGACGTTTACTACAAGCTTTACCCGGAAAAAAGTCTTAGCCGTCAAGGATTTTTCCCTTTCTATTGATCAGGGTGAGATTTTCGGGATCGTAGGCCCAAATGGTGCGGGTAAAAGCACTGTGCTGAAAATGCTGATGGGCTTCATACGACCGGACAGAGGAAAAATTTCCCTGTTGGGTAAACAACCTGCTGACCCCAACTCACGCAAACACGTTGGTTATCTTCCGGAAAATCCCTATTTCTATGACCACCTTTCTGCAACTGAGCTTTTGCAGTTCAGCGCCCTGGCTTCAGGCATACCGCCACACAAGGTGCAGTCTCAGATAGACAGGCTTCTTAAACTTGCCGATCTGGAATCAGCCAAAAATCGCAGACTGCGTTCTTATTCCAAGGGCATGATTCAGCGTGCCGGTATCTGTTTTGCCCTGGTACATGATCCGGATGTTGTAGTTCTGGATGAGCCCATGTCCGGCCTGGATCCCCTGGGGCAGAGAATGGTGGTGGATCTGATTCTGGACCTTAAGAAAAGGGGGAAAACAGCCCTTTTTTGCTCTCATATCTTAAGTGACGTGGAACGTATCTGCGACCGGACGGGCATCATGGTCCAGGGGAGGTTGCGCAAAGTACTTCAGAAGAGCGAGCTGCTGGACCAAGAAAATAACGTCCGCATTGTAGTTGATTGTCAGACGCCGGAACTGGAGAGGAAATGCCGTGAATCAGACTGTACAATCTTCACGGAAAGCACCCATGTCACCATCATGTGTCCAAGGGAACATTTATCCGAGGCATTGACCCTTTGCGGGAGAGAAAAGGTAAAAATCATCACTGTTGACA
>JAFDDO010000169.1 GCA_019310825.1 Deltaproteobacteria bacterium
ACCAGCTATATTGGGCATGGCTGTGGGGACCCTGCTGGGCGGCCTGTCCCAAATGGGAATACAAGTGCCTGTCATTCTGCGCCAGGGGTTCAGAATAAAGCCAGTGATGGATCTGGCAGATCCTGGACTGAGACGCATAGCCCGGTTGATAGTACCTGCTATAATAGGCCTTTCCGCAACCCAGATTAACATTTTTATAAATACAAACTTCGCCTCTCGTTGCGCAGAAGGGAGTGTTGCCTGGCTGAATTACGCATTCCGGCTCGTACAATTTCCCATAGGGCTCTTTGGCGTAGCTATTTCCATAGCAACACTTCCTGTCGTGGCAAGACTGGCAACTAAGGGAGACCACAAAGTACTGGGTGATACACTGGTTTCGTCTCTTACCCTGGCCTTTGCTCTCACAATTCCAGCTGCCATGGGACTATGGGTCCTGGCAGAACCAATAGTAGGACTTATCTTCGAACACGGTCGATTTACTCAATCAGACACTTTAATGACAGCCCAGGCCTTGAGATTTTATTCCATCGGCCTTCTGGCCTATGCAGCAGTGAAGATAGTAGTGCCGGTATTCTATGCCCTTGATGACACCAGATGGCCGGTAATAGGAAGCTTTTTAGCAGTAGCACTTAATATATGCATCATACTTACTACATTGGACAAATTACAGCACAGGGCCATAGCGCTTTCCACCTCTGTCACCATGATACTCAACTTCATGCTCCTGGCCACAGTGCTTTATAGAAAAATAGACGGATACCCTGCAGGCAGGCTTTTCATGTCCCTTGGAAAAATTTTCCTCGCCTCGGGCATAATGGGCCTGCTGGTTTGGTGGGTTCAGATTCGCATTGTAGGCAGCCCAGGGATCTGGCTTTCAACTGTCAAGGTATTTGCATCAATGTCATTGGGCATTATTTCATATGGGATATTGGCTTATGTCTTAAAACTAACTGAATTTACTGAAATCATTAATAAAATTATAAAACGAATTAGAGATTCATGATTTATGATTGTTGATTGCTGATTTGGGGTTACGAGAATGCCAGAAAAAATCACTCATAACGACCAAGCTATGCGAATTGCCCTGGGTTACCAGCTAAGACGCTGCCCAGCAGTACTTTCTGTCGGAGTGAGGACTAACCTAGCAGATTATTCGTCAGAGGAGAAAGTCCTGATTCAGAATGCCTCCAAGGTCTATTTCCCTACCATATTTTTTGCAGATGCCCTGGATGCAATGGGCAAAAAGACCTTTCCCAGTGTACAATGCTATCGGCATTTAGGAAATAAGATAAAACAGACGCTTCTTTTTAATCTCCTGGACGTCCCCACACCTAAGACCCGCCTGTTTTACGGCAAACGGCAGAAGTTAAAAATCGTCGACTATTTTGACTTTCCTTGTGTAGGGAAGATGCCGATTGGGTCCTCAAAGGGAGAGGGGGTTTTTCTGATCAAGAACGAGAATGATCTGGATGCTTATCTCAGTAAGACCAGGATAGCCTATATTCAACAATATATACCTATAGAAAGAGACCTTCGGGTGGTAATTCTGGGCAAATCTATTGTTCATGCCTACTGGAAGGAATCAGCTCCGGGGGAATTCCGCACCAATGTGGCCAAGGGAGGAAGGATTTCACTTGATCCTGTCCCTGAAGATATCCTGAACTTGGCACTGGATGTTGCTATCCGGTGCAGTTTCGATTTTGTAGGGCTTGACATGTGTGAACATCAGGGAAAAGTTCTTATCCTTGAAGCGAATATGAATTTCGGTACCCATGGGTTCAAGGAGGCAGGTATAAACTACAGGGAGTTACTCTGCAATATGGTGACATCCGGGGAGATATAGTCTTTTGATGAAATTTAGGTATTGTGAATTTACAACCTGGTACTAATTATATATTGACATCTAATATTTACCTTAATTAAAATATATCTAAAGCCATTTCTCATCAGCTAATCTCCAATTCCAGAATGTGAGCACAACGAAGCATGTAAATCATGAACATTCATTCAAAAAAAGAGGAGGGATTATGTTAAAGTACTTACGAATTGGTCTAATTTTATTGTGTGCAGTGTCTCTGTTTTCCGGGTGCGCAAACATGACAGCCCGCCAGAAAGGATTCATGAAGGGAGCCGCCATAGGGGCCGCAGTTTGCGGCGGAACCGCAGCCGCCATTGGACACGAGAACGACAGCAACCCTGATAAAGCAGCATTAACAGGGGCCCTTGCCTGCGGACTTGTAGGTGGAGCAATCGGCGCGATATTGGCTAAAGAGGATGTTGTAGTTCCACCAGAGGAGCCGATGGTAGAGCTTATACCTGAGCCCGTACCTGAGCCGGAACCCGAACCCGCTGTTGTAGAAGAGGTTGAAGAAGAAGTCGTCGTGGTTGCGGTTCGAGAGAAGATAGTTTTACGTGGAATCAATTTCGACTTTGACAAGTCGGACATCAAGCCTGAATTTGTGCCGGTCCTTGATGAAGCAGTTAAGATATTAAAGGAAAATTCCGATATAAAAGTAATTATTGAGGGGCATACCGATTGGACAGGGACGGAGAAATATAACATGGGTCTGTCTGAGCGAAGAGCAGCCTCTGTATGTAATTACTTGGTCGAGAATGGTATCTCTCAAAACATACTGGAAACTATAGGTTACGGCGAGGCCGACCCAATAGCTGACAATCATACGCCGGAAGGCCGAAGCATGAACCGGCGTGTAGTATTCAAAATACTGGACTAGGCGGTTATATCCGTGCGAAATCAACATCCAGTTTACCTCGTTCTGCTCTCGGTGGTATTGGCCCTGAATTTGTCAGGGCCTTTTACCGCCGTAGCGGATTCAGGGAGCTCAGCGGCTCAAAAAAGTTTTGAGCAATTCGTCAATGTCTGGATGTCCAAATTAGACAGGATAGGCAAAAAGAACATTCTGCGCATTGATGTTATGCCACGTGATCAAGGCTTTGTTGGTAGATATGTGTGCTATGGGCCAGAGTGTAAGTTTTCCGTCAAAGAGACCGGATCCCCCGAAACACCCTTTGTTGGAGTCCTACATTACTCTGAAAAGCATTTTTTAAAAAAAGGTGAAACCCGACAGAAGACCATTCAGAGTCCGGGCATGTTGACTGAAAAGATCCGTGTTACCGAGATTTTCCGTTTCACCCACGGCAAGTGGGTATATTGATGTTTCTCCATTCTATCAACACTCTGGCAAGGCTAACCTTTTTGCCATAGCCTTTTAATCTCTCTGACCAACCCGAGATCAACCTCAATAGGCCGACCTGCTACTGTGAGATATCCGCCTATCAGCATGGCATCCGCCCCTGCCCAAAAAGCAAGGCCCTGGAAATCCATTAATGCTGATTCTCTCCCTCCCGCAATTCGTATAGCCTTGTCCGGAAAAATCAATCTGAATATCGCTATAGACCGCAGTATCTCCTCTACTGACAGTGGGACCTGTGAAGCCAGAGGGGTGCCTGGAATTGGGATTAAAATATTTAAGGGAACAGAATCCACCCCAAGGCCAGCCAGGGTGAGGGCCATTGAAACCCTGTCCTCAGCAGACTCCCCAATGCCTATGATCCCGCCTGAGCAAACCTCGAGTCCCACATCCTTTGCTGTATGGATAGTGGAGATACGCTCTTTGAAGCTATGGGTGGTAATTACTTTTGGAAAAAATGCCTCTGAAGTCTCAATATTGTGGTGATAACGGCTGAGACCTGCTGACTTCAAAGTTTCAAGCGCCTCAGAGTCCAAAATGCCAAAAGATGCGCAAACACTTATTTCCACACCGGTCCTTATTTGCTCTATTCCTACTGCCAGCTCATCCACTTCAGACATGGAAAGACTCCGGCCGCTAGTCACAAGGCTGAATCTGGCAGCACCTGCATCCTTGGCTTTTGCTGCTGCTTCCAGAATTTCATCTGTCGATTTGAGGGAAAAAACAGGACTCTCTGTTCTGTATCTGGAGGACTGGGCACAAAATGCGCAGTCTTCAGTGCACCTTCCGGACCTTACGTTCATTATGGTACAAAGGGAAAAGCTGTCACCCCTCTCCCTCAGCTTTGCATCCCGGGCCAAGGTCGTCAGCTCAGACAATGGGAGCGTCAACAAATCATTAATTTTATCAATGCGGTACATTATTTCCAACCTACAGATTTAATCCCGAAATAACCTCAAAACTCCGATCGAGGATATCTTCTATCTGATCTACTGTTACCGACAGAGGAAGGAAAAGATAAACTATATCACCTAATGGCCTAAGTATCAGTCCTTTTTTTAACCCCTCTTTGTAAATCATCCACCCCACCCTTTTCTCAGATGGAAATGCGGTCCTGGTCTTCCGGTCCATGACCAGTTCGAGAGCAGCCACCATTCCGATCCCCCTGACGTTTCCCACCCTGGGCAACTCTTCAAACCTTTTCATGCCGGACTGGAGGACACTGATTTTATCTTGCAACCCCTTAAGC
>JAFDDO010000170.1 GCA_019310825.1 Deltaproteobacteria bacterium
GCCATAATTACGGGTTAGTGGAACATACATTCGTCCCATCTGAATCTTGAAGGCCTCGTTCAGCTTGAAGGTAATCCAGAGGTCCCGGAAAGCAATGCCGCTTCCAAGCCCCAATGAAGGCCTGTCCAATCCTTCCTGTCCAACCCGGTCAGCAGCGATGTGAGTAAAGAAGCTGAAATAAGGAGTTATATCGCCTTTCAGATACAGGTAAAATCTCCGCGCCATAAAATCGTTAAGGTCTCCGCCATCCTTCTTTCCATGCTCCACATACTGGTACCAGACCTGTGTCCAGCACCCGATTTCCCCCTTGGGTCGCTTGTCTTTAATTTCCTTCACTGCCTCCCGTACCTCCTGCTGGCGTTGTTCTTCCAGCACAACCGCCTCTTTCTGTATTTTTTTCGCCTACTCTTCGGTAAGTATACCCTTACGAATCAGAATATCGATTAGGGGATCTTGCCTACCGTATTCCTTGGCCTGTGAAACGCCATAGTTTTCCGTACCAATCTGGCTATCAGTTTCAAACTTGAATCCTCCCCATGCAGAGCTTCCTGCCCAGAAAATACAGACTATGAAAACAAACAGAATTTTTGCCAACCGATTCATCACCTTACTCCTTTCACTTTGATGTAGTTTTACCTATCCTTTTGGAAGTCGTTCACCCTAAAAATTTTCCCTCATCCACTGAATGCAGGCAGAAGCGCCTTAAGGGGGCGCAATAGAATCCTTTGTGAAGTTGATGAATTTTTATATCAAGATAATCAATAGGTCAAATATAAATTATCAATACAAAATAGCGGAGCTATTGGATTTGTCTATGACAGGAATTAACCGGGCATTTGTCCCAGATTATATTATTGTCGAGTTTGCCGAAGAAGCGACGAGGAAGGCACACAGGATATGTCAGAAATGGTGATCTCCCTGCTTTCCAAAGAGGAAACATGAACGGTTACCCTGGGCCGGAATGGTAAACGTTTTTGAGTCTATCCAGTAAATCAAAGGCCTTCAGAAAATGGCAGGCTGCGGGAGGTACGAGGTGCTCCCATGGCTCATCCCGACAGATAAGCTCCCTGATATAAGTTGAAGACAACCCTTTTTCTTCAATAGGTCTTCGCCATAAAACTTCAGTCTTGAGGCCTTGAGATTGAAGCATTTTGAGTTTTTTTTCGCCCCAACCGTCATAAATAGTCAAGAAAAATAGGGCATTAAGGGGGACGTAGTACTTGTAGAGGTCTGGAAAATTGATAGGGAAAGAAACTACTGAGAACTCAGTTATTCCAAGCCCTTGTTCCAGCAATGTGATTTTAACCATTTGATATCTTTCATAATATGTAAATGGATTTGCATCAGCTGAGTTTCTGGCCGGGTCCGTAACGTCTTTACCGCTCAGGGTCGGGTCAGGGTTGGTTATTCCGACAACAAGGTGCCTGCATTTTGACTTCCCGGCCATCAGGTACTTCATGTGATCATTGTGCATGATCTGAAAACGTCCGTGAACAACACCTGTTTCAGTCATGATTATCCTACGGTTTTCTCAAAACAAACTAACATGATTTCTCTGTACATATCCATCATTTCAAACTGAAAGGTTTTCTGAGCCCGGGCCAATAGGGCTGATCTTCCGGGGTGTCCATAAGGCCTCTTAGTTTGGTCCTGTCCAGGAAATTAAGTACCAGAGGCATGAAATCATCCCCTGTAACAAATCCCATCGCTCCACTAGCACATCTAATTTCATCAAATCGTTCAACATCATCCCTGCGGACTCCGGTTCCAACCACAGTAATCGGCACTGGTTCGCCTGAATGAATCAGAGGACCTGAACTGGGGGTGGAGTGATCGGATGTTATCACCAGTAATAATTCCGGATCGTCAAGCATTGTATTTAGGACGTTTCCCAATCCTCTGTCCAGAGACTCGATTACATCCTTTTTGAGGTGCGGGTTTTTCGTGTGGGCAGCAGAATCAGGGGCCTTGGTGTGGACATGGACAAAATCAAAATCACGAACGTTTGATAAGGCGAGCTCAATCCGGTCGGCAAGGTCTTTGCCAGGATCTAAGCTGTCATGTGCCTTCAAGACCTCCATGCCGATAAAATTACACAGTCCCCAGTAAATCAGGCCTGAGGAAATTGACAATCCCCTGAGCCCCCAGCGGCGAGTAAAAGAATCAACAGGCCTGAATCTGCCGGGGCGCTGGGTAACAAGTGCATTTATGGGACATTTTTTTCTCATTTGCCGGTTTGAGTTTACCTGGTGGCCTTTGAGCCTTGTGTAACAATCCAAGAGGAATCTTTTCAGTGCCATGGAAGTGGTTTGTGCCTCAGGGTTTGCCTGAGCGGAATTGAGAGGTTGTATTTCTATAACGGGCATACCTTCCTGCAGGGGGTCTGAGTCCGTAAAATGCGGAGAAGCGGCACCTTTAATAACAATAATGCCGTCAAGATTGCGGGTTTGAACGAAAGAGACCTCGATTCCATCGGTCTCAAACGGAGAAAGGGCCTTTATAAGCTGATCTATTTCCTCTCCGGAGGCCTCAGGTCTATCCTTTTTGAGGACAAGAACACGGTTTTCTTCTGTCACACTTACAAGGTGCGCTAATACCGCTACATCATCAGGGGAAACCGGGATGCCGGCGCCATGCGCTTCCAGTATCCCTCTTCCGGGGAATTCCTTCTGCCTATAACCGAACAGGGCAAAATGCGCCTCTTCACTGGGAAGCGCCATACCTTGTCTTTTCCCATGGAACAGACCATTGCTGCCGAGTCTGGCCAGTCTATCGAGGTTGGGGGTTTCAGCCGCCTGAAGCGGGGTCTTGTGGCCAAAGTTTACATATGCCCGGTCACCAAGACCATCAAGGAGTATCAATATGCATTTAGAAGGCATTCAATGAATAATTCCGTAAATAATACGCCGAACATGTTCTGCGGCACGAGCCAAAGGCGGATGTATTTCAGTAATAAATCATAGTCGACGATGGTATAATAGTAAATACCTATGGATCAGGTCTTATTCACGAGTGAAACCAATTTGACTTTTTATTAAATTACCAGGAATATATACTATGTTTTTCGACCTTCATGTACATACTCGGATTTCACCTTGTAGCATCTTAGACCTGAAGGATATATTGACCCACGCTAGGTCTAGGGGGCTGGACGGCGTTTGTATCACTGATCACGACACAATGGACATAAGGAATTTTTGTCTGGAAGGACTGCAACGAGACGGTCTTTGCATTATTTTCGGAATGGAATATTCAACTTTAGAAGGAGATTTTCTCATCTTTGGTCCTTTTGAAGAAGTTCCCATGGGACTTTCAGCAAAGGAAATTCTAACGGAGGTGAATGAGGCAGGTGGAGTAGCTATTGCAGCCCACCCCTGCAGAAAGGCACGCCCTACCAGTGAGTATGTGATCAGGGAAGGATATTGCCGGATAGTAGAGGGGATAAACGGCAGGAATCAGGAACATGAAAATCAGATGGCCTTGTCTTTGTATCAGAATTATCATGTCTCGTTTGTAGGTGGCAGCGATTCCCACACGCTGGAAGAACTGGGCGGCGTTGCTACCCGCATCGGCGGCGAGATACGAACAAGGTCGGATTTAATTAAAGCCGTTAAGGACGGAAATTTTTCCCTCCATGCCCGGAGTCGTGTTAATCCTTTGCGATCGGAATAGGCTTTGCAATCTCAATGCTATCAAAGGAATTGCTTCGCTTCGCTCGAAATTAAGAATACCTTCCAAAGTCCTTTTTCTTGTATTGATTTCTTTCAACAAATTATTCTTTCTGCATTGGTAGAATTTATTTGACTTTAATAATAAAGTGCTAATCTTGAAGTTTTAGATAAAAAGGTAAAGGAAAATTCAATGATCGAACAAAAAAAGCTTCGCCTCACTGAGACGGTTTCCGGTTCAGGCTGAGCCTCAAAAATTCCTCCAGGGGACCTGGACAAGGCATTATGCGGGTTGGAGTACCCCACCGACCCCAATCTTATTGTGGGATTAGAGCGGCCTGACGATGCAGCCGTATATAGAATCACCGACGACATTGCCATCATCCAGACGGTGGACTTTTTCACCCCAATCGTAGATGATCCATACTGGTTTGGGCAAATTGCCGCAGCCAATGCCCTGAGTGATGTCTATGCCATGGGAGGTGTTCCCAAAACGGCCATGAATCTGGTGTGCTTTCCTCTCAAAAAGATGGATTTTTCTATCCTCCGGCAGATCATTCAGGGCGGATTGGATAAGATGAAAGAGGCGGATGTCGTTTTGGTGGGGGGGCACAGTGTGGAGGATAATGAATTGAAATACGGTCTGTCCGTTACCGGCTTCATCCATCCAGATCGCGTTCTTACAAAAAAAGCCATGGAGCCAGGGGATCAATTGATCCTGACTAAATCTCTGGG
>JAFDDO010000027.1 GCA_019310825.1 Deltaproteobacteria bacterium
GGGCAACCCCCTGGACGGGCTCCTGCAATACCGATTTATGGTTTCTGAAGGGGTTGAGAATGACGACAATCCTGATGACAACCTCCGCTTTGTGGGTCGTATGGCCGTCAGTCTACTTGAACCTGAAAAAGGGTGGTTCAACAAGGGGACGTATCTTGGAAAGAAAAAAGTCCTGAGTCTTGGCTTTGGCTATGATACCCAGAATGATTTGACCTTGAATGGCCACGAGGATCAGGACAACCGTGTATGGACCGCAGATGTCTTCTTTGACCATCCGCTGGGAGGGGGTGCCATAACTGTAGAAGCGGCCTATATTGACATTCAGAATTGCACTCAGACACATAATTTTTCTGAGTTGGCAGCAGGCGACGATGCCAAGAACTGGTACATCCAGTCAGGATATCTACTGCCCGGCAAAATCGGTCCGGGCCGTTTTCAGCCCTATGTCAGATATGAGACAGTTGACGTAGATGACAAGGACGATACGGAGTTCATGGGCGCCGGATTGAACTATTACTTCAAGGGGCACAATGCCAAAATCAGCCTGGACTACACCTATGTTAGCCAAGATAGTGACAGGGACGACCAGAGTATTGCGACCTTCCAATTAGCTGTCGGGTTCTAACGCCGGCCGCTCAGAAAATACTTGCTACGTAACCGTTCATTCCCAAGACAATAGCGGGAATGAACGGTTATTATAAGGAACACTTGCCATACGCCATTCACTGTGTTGACTTCCGACACGTTCAACTGCGTCATCCTTCCCATTATAGTACTTACAAGGCTCAATCACTTTAGCTTGCGCTTACAGCCTGTTGTCTTGATCGCTATCCAGTGACTGGTCTGCCTTGCTGGAGAAGGATTCACTCCCGCTGGAAGATGCGACCTTGTCCGGCCGCGCTGAACGGTTACAGATATAGTTGCCTCCTTCTATACGCAGGCCTATACCCTTTACTATTGCAGTGGATAACGTTTTCCTGGCTGTTGCCAGAATTCGCCCAAAAGTCTGTCTGGAAATGCCCATCCGTACAGCAGCGGCGTCCTGGTCCATCCCCTCCATATCACTCATACGTAGTGCCTCAAAACCTTCAACAGTAAGAACAACTTCATCAAGACCGCGCAACGGTATGCCCCTTGGCTTGAAATAAGTCACCACAGGCTCTTGATCAACTTTTCGCCATTTAGGGGGTCTGGCCATAGCTTCTCCTCCGGCTCAGTTATTCAACACTTTATGCAGGGACTCAATACACCGCAAATTCTCTTCAGGGAGACCAACAGTAATCCGGATGTGGTTGGGTAAACCATATGCAGTCATTGCCCGAACGATGACTCCCTCCCTAAGCATCTTCTCATAGACTATCTTGGCATCCACACCGATATCTACAAGAATGAAGTTGGTCTCACTAGGCATTACCCTGCATCCTAATTTCTCAAGTTTTTCCGTGAGAAAATCCATGCCCAGCCAAACGGCATCAAGGGTCCTTTTAAGGTGTTGATGATCATCCAGGGCGGCAAGGGCCCCTGCCTGGGCCATAGTATTAACATTAAAGGGCTGCCGGACCCGCTCCAGATATTTGGCTACCTCTCTGTCCATAACCCCATAACCCATTCGAAGTCCAGCCAGACCATAGGCCTTTGAAAAGGTCCGAAGAGCTATGACCCTCTTGTCCTGCTTCATGCATTCCACTGCCTTTGGAGTATGCTCAGTCCTCACGAACTCCATGTAGGCCTCATCCAGTACTACTAGTAAATGATCAGGAAGATCTTGCAGAAATGCATCGAAGTCTTCACGGTGAATGACCGTGCCCGTAGGATTGTTGGGATTATCCAGAAAGATCAGGCGGGTTTTCGGTGTAACTGCCCGTGATATGTTCTCAAGGTCGTGACGGTACTCTGAAAGGGGAATGACTACATTGATCCCCCCCACGGCCTGCACCATTTTGCAATATACCAGAAAGCTTGGATCACTGCTTATGGCTTCATAACCTGGTCGAATGAAAACCCTTATCAAAAAATCTATCAACTCGTTGGATCCGTTGCCAAGCACTATCTCCCCAGAAGATACTCCCAACAACCCGGCAAGCTTTTCCTTGAGGTAGTAGCCACTACCGTCGGGATAGCGGTGCAAAGAAGATACTGCATTCCTTATGGCCTCCTGGGCCTTTGAAGACGGCCCTAATAAATTTTCATTAGAGGCAAGCTTGATAGGATCCTTTACCCCATACTCCCTTTCGAGTTCCTCAAGGGGCTTACCTGGAGGATAAGGGACAAGGCTTGTGAGATATTCCGGGACTTCAAAAGATAAAGGCTTTGATTTATTAAACATGTAATGATCCTTAATGTTAACCTGTGCTTTTCTAGTAACCTTGAACGGTGAACCTTTGAACTAGTGAACGCTTACCATTTCTGCTACCCAAGCTTAACTGGTTTTTGCAGTTCTCGAATACAGCTTGTGTTCTTCCAATCCAAGATTCTGATTAACTTCCACCCTAATTTCAACATCAAAGTGCTTTTCAAGATTATAGAGTTCTAAGCGCTTGCGGTTAAGCAAGTATGAGACGACCTGGGGCGAGGTCTCCAGCACAAGTTGCCCTGAATTCTTTTCATGGCTACCTGCCAGATGAGCACTGATTCTTCTTAAGTCCGCCAGCGCAAGGGCCTCCACAGACATCACCACCCCTCTTCCATGACAGTAGGGACAGGAGCAATAACTGACTAGTTGCACTGGAGAACGAATTTTCTGGCGCACCAGTTCAAGAACGCCAAACCGCGAGATCCTCGCAATTTCAGTCCTTGCACGGTCCTTTTTGAGGCACTCCCTCATGCGTCTTTCCACCTGTTGCCTGTAGGCCCTGTTACGCATATCAATAAAATCAATAACTATTATTCCTCCTAGGTCCCTGAGACGCAGTTGTCTGGCTATTTCCTCCGCAGCCTCCAAATTGGTCTTTAGCGCGGTTTCCTCAATATTTTTTTCTCTGACGTTTTTCCCGGAATTCACATCTATAGACACCAGGGCCTCGGTTGGCTCTATAACAATATGCGCTCCGGAAGGCAGGCGAACATTGGGTTGATATACTTGATCTATCAGAGTCTCAAGATCGAAGTGTGAAAAAATGGGAACATCCCCTTGGTATAAACGTACAGTAGCTACCTGTCGTGGGGCAATAATGCGAAGAAAAGCCTTAATACTATCATAGACCTCCTGCCGATCTACCAAAATTTCCCCAACATCGCTTGTGAGATAATCCCTCAGAAATCGTTTTACCAGATCACGGTCTCTATAAACTAGGGCCGGGGCCTGAGCGGACTGGACTTTTTTCCTCAAGTTGCTCCAGAGTCGCGCCAAGTATCTGAGATCCTTCAGTATCTCTACTTTTGGAACGCCTTCAGCGACTGTCCGGGCAATAAGACCCACACCTTCCGGCAACTTGCATGCCTTTAAGATCTGCTTAAGCCTTTGACGTTCCTCCTCATCCTCAATTTTTCTGGACACACCTACTTGAGCAGTACCGGGCATCAGTACCAGGTACCTCGCCGGGATTGACAGATAAGTTGTTACCGCAGAGCCCTTTATATGGGTCTCTTCCTTGACTATCTGTACAAGAATGTCCTGGTCTTTTTTTAAAAATTTATGGTTACGTTTTTTGTTTTCAGCATATCCATAGTATTCAGGGTGTATATCAGCTAAGGGCAGATAGCCATTTCTGGAAAGGCCAATATCAACAAAAGCCGCATGTAGGCTTTGCTCTATTTTTACTATTCGACCTTTATAGAGGTTACCCCTGGTCTGGGTATGGGAGAATGTCTCAATATCAAAGGCCTCAAGACATCCATCCTCCAGAAGGCCTATCCGGCATTCCTCCGGCGCCTCCATGTTGATTACAATCTGGCAATTGCCGGCTTTGCTTGATTTTTTTCTTGGTTTCATATTAATTTTCGTATACTCCTAAACACCGGCAGGATTTTTATTTGTCTTGACAATCCTGTTCATCCTGCCTGAATGATGGAAATTCATAAGCTATCAAGTTACTTTATATTGAGCAAGAGCTCTGTCAAGCTTGGCATTCACACTCCTTGCATACTGGGAGCAAACAATTATTCTCAAGCAGGAGTAAAATTTTGCGTCTAATACGTGAAACCCAACGAGCTGCCTGATCATTCTGGGTATCTTCTCTAAAAATATGTCAGAAAAAAACAAAATACAACTGGCACTCCTGTGTGGAGGCCGCTCTGCTGAAAGAGATGTTTCCCTCGCAGGGGCAAGGGAGGTAGAAAAGGCCCTTGATCCAGGCCGCTACGATATCAGGCGTTATGATCCAGCCACGGATCTTGACCGACTTGTCAGAGACGCACCAAGCCTGGATGTTGCCTTCATACTCCTCCATGGTCGGTATGGAGAAGACGGGACCATACAAGGTCTTTTGGACCTCATTGGCTTACCTTATCAGGGTTCTGGAGTCCTGGGTAGCGCCTTGGCCATGGACAAACACCTTGCCAAAATAATTTATCGAGAGGCCGGAATACCCACTCCTCCATGGATTCACCTCCTTCACAGCGACAAAGTGTACGCAAAAAAAATCGTGAACCGCCTGGGTATTCCACTAATGGTTAAACCCTGCGCTCAAGGATCAAGCGTTGGAATAAGGAAGGTGCTGGACGAAAACAAACTTGGTACTGCAATAAAAGAAGCATTTCAATGGGATAACAGGGTTCTGGTTGAATCCTTCATACAGGGGAAGGAGATCACCGTAGGGATCCTGGGTCTTGAGGAACTTTTACCACTTCCAGTGGTTGAAATCATCCCTGACTCAAGCTATTCATTCTTTGATTATGATGCAAAATACTCGCTTGGGGCCACCAAAGAGATCTGCCCGGCAGATATACCGAAGCAGGCATCAGAGAAAGCCGGGGCTCTGGCCGTTGCTGCTCACAAAGCCTTACAACTCCGGGCCTATAGCCGTACAGATATAATCCTTGCACACACCGGTAAAATATTCGCCTTGGAAACCAACACAATTCCAGGAATGACTCCTACAAGCCTATTCCCCCAAGCCGCTGAGGCAGCGGGAGTTTCCTTTAGCAAACTACTTGATCAACTCATTGATATGGCATTATCCGGAACCGTTTAGTTTTTCCATTAAAACAAAATCTAAAAAAACAGATTCAAAATATTGAACAAAACTCCTAAAAAAACCGACAAAGATAATAGTCTGGAAATTCACTCATAGACATAAAAGCGTAAATACTCATGAGAAGTGCCTTCGCATAATTATAAAATGGTAATGATTAGTTAATTACCCCTTGATGGCTTACAAAAAAGACTGGATATTTTAATGGAAAATTATATACTTGCATATCTTATAAAGAAAAACGCTTTTAATACATAATACTGTTGGATTTTTAGTAAATCTGCCCTTGGCAAAAGAAGAAATTCTGGATAGTATCGATGCGAAAATTCTCAGAGGTTAGCAATGTCAAATCAACACATCTTAAAATGGGACTTATGAATCTTTCTTTTATTAAAAGGGTAATCCTTCTTTTTTTGCTGTTTCCCATCTTTGGTTGTTCCGCAGCCAAAGTCACAAACGTAAACCACAATGAATTTCCTGCCAATTGCGCTTCCGAAAAAGAAACTCGTATTCAGGATAACAAAGAACCCCTTGACTGCACCCCTCCATCAAAAGATGCAAAACTAAATACAATCGGACCTTTAGAGAATTCCACGGAAGACATTAAAACTAAAGAAACGGATGGAGAGCAAGATCTTTTAGATGCCGCCCTGGACTATTGCAAGACATCCCAAGAATTCTGGGCTGAAGGTTATTTGAATAAAGCCATCTATGCCTTGGATCAGGCATATGAGTTCATTCTAAAGGTAGATCCTGAGAGTGATCCGAAATTTATCCAACAAAAAGAAGACCTGAGATTTATGATTTCCAAGCGTATTTTGGAAATCCACGCATCGCGATATACCGCAGTAAATGGAAATCATAATGCCATCCCACTGGTCATGAACAGCCATGTAAAAAAGGAGATCAAGAAGTTCCAGGGAGGCGAAAAGAAATTCTTTATAGAATCTTACAAACGTTCAGGGAAGTACCGGGACAAAATCGTTAATGCCTTGAAAGAAGCAGGACTGCCGGAAGATCTCTCATGGTTGCCCCTCATCGAAAGTGGGTTCAAAGTAAAGGCATTATCCAGCGCCCGCGCCCTTGGACTATGGCAATTCATTCCCTCCACTGGCTACAAATTTGGCTTGAACAGGGATACCTGGATTGACGAAAGATTGGATCCTGCTAAAGCCACTGCCGCAGCCATTTCATATTTAGAGGAATTGCATCAGATATTTGGGGACTGGACCACTGTTCTCGCGGCATATAACTGCGGTGAGGGAAGGGTCCTGCGGAAAATCCGCAGTCAGAAAATCAATTATCTTGACAACTTTTGGGATCTATACGAGAAACTTCCAAGGGAAACTGCTCGCTATGTTCCCAGATTCTTGGCTACGCTTTATATAATAAAAGATCCGGAAAAGTACGGGATAACTCTAGGGGAACCAGACAAACCGATACCATATGAAGACGTAACCATAGACAAGCAAGTCAATTTAAAAACATTGGCTAAAAACCTTGACATACCTGCTAAAGACCTTGCCGCGTTGAATCCTGAACTTCGCTACGATGTCACTCCAGGTATCCCCTATGCCATCAAAATCCCTCTGGGAAAAGGCGAAAGCCTTCTTGCCAAAATCGCAGATATTCAGGAGTGGTCCCCACCTAAAAGGGCTTATGTGTATCACAAGGTTCGAAAAGGAGAGACACTCTCACTTATAGCCCTCAAGTATCATACGAGTGTTCGGAATATTACGTGGGCAAACAATATTCGCAAAAAACATTTTATAAAATCCGGACAAAAACTAAAGATACCTGTTGCCGGCAGAAGAGCTCCAAAATTATTAGCCAAAGGTGCTCCGACCCTTCAAAGTGGAAAATATACAGTGAAAAAGGGGGATTCACTATGGCTTATCGCCAGAAATTTCAACACAACAACAAAGGAACTTTGCAGGCTTAACAACTTGTTTTCAACTCGTCTTCATGTTGGCCAACAGTTACAAATTATAAAAGAAAAATTCAAAACTACATCTAAGAATAAAGAAATGTATTGCGTTAAAGGTGGAGATAACCCTTCACAAATCGCTACTAAGCACAATATATCTCTGTCCCAATTGCTTCATATCAATAATTTGGATATTGGATGTAAAATATATCCTGGACAGGTTCTGGTGGTGAGCAACTAGTCACAGACAATCATACAAATCATCCTTGATTACACTGCAAAAAATCTGAAACATGATTCCGCTCAAAAAGTCCGAGACGCAAGGCACGAAATTTTTCAGGAATGAGAACTACTTATCGTGCGTCGCAGTGACCTGTCTGCGTGAAACGCACAGACAGGCCGGGAAATTGAAGCAACGCCGCAGATTGGGTTTTTTCAACGGGATCATACTTGGGATATAGAATGTTTTTCTGTCTACCAGTAACTCAAACACAGGGCAATTTTGGGGAACAATCTCAGGAATTGCTGAGGTGTCTCCTAAAATAAAGAGGAATCGTAGGACGAAATTTGTCTTTATTTCTAGTTCAATCTAAGGTAAAAAAAAATTTCTAAGAGATAAGCATGACTCTCTTACCTGAATTGAGTGATTAGCTGTTAGCCATTAGGGTTTAGCTTCGAAAAATCAAGGCATTATGTTAATTAGAAATAATACCCAACGGGTGAAAATTTGTAATAGCAAAACATCCTGTAATCATTAAACTAATAGCTAGCCGCTAACGGCTAATCGCTCAATTTAGGTCTTAATGAAATAGTTAGAATTATAGTACAAAAGTGAGGGGCAGTATTTGGGGCCCATTTGAAATCGATCTTTCATCAAAGCGAAGCGATTTCATGAGTAGTCACCAAAGTAATACCAGACAAGAAGTATCAGCACAAACAAAAGGAGAATGTCGCAATTATGGAAGGTCGAGTAAAATGGTTCAATGATAAGAAAGGTTATGGTTTTATCGAGACGGATAACGAAGGTGATATCTTTGTACATTATAGTGTTATCCAAGGAGAAGGATTTCGTTCCTTGCAAGAGGGAGAGAAAGTAACTTTTGATATAGAGCAAAGTCCCAGGGGACCTCAATCAACCGATGTTAGGAGGGTTGCCGGGTAAGTGAGACTTTTAAAGAAGGGCGATTTGAAAAATTTATTCAGAACGCCCTTCTTTGCAAAGAAGTTGATTAGTACCTGAAAGGAAACCCACTCGAATGTTTGTTGGGTTTCGCCGATTGAAATTATATTTTTGTAAGTGCTTGTTTTTGTCCGCTACTTCTCCAAGACAAAAAATAGCCCCTTTGGAGAGTGGGCCAGAGTACCTTCGAACGTGCTTTTCGTGGCATAACGCACAGAAAAGGTCCCCTTGAAGATTTCTGTTATCTTTTTTTTAGTAAAACGATAAGGACCCCTGTCGCCCGGCTCTTCAGAACTGAACACCTTTAGAAAAAGCCTGCCGCAGGGACGAATGACTTCTGCAACATGGTGGACATACTGTTCACGCTCTTCAGGAGGAATACCGTGAAAGCATCCACGGTCAAAAACATAATCAAAACTCCCGAAATAAACCAAGGGCTGGCAGACGTCAGCTATTTCATATATAAGATGCGGATTTAAAGTGCCAAAACGAAGACGGGCTTGCTCAACTGCAGCGGTAGCTATATCAACAGCTACAACTTCATATCCCAGGGCTGCCAGCCTAGCCGCAGCTGTGCCAGGCCCAGATCCCAACTCAAGCAAACGCCCAGGTAAGGGGGCATATTCTGATAAAGCTATAATCAGGTCTTCGTCAAGGCAATCAGTATACCAGGGCATATCCTCAACTGAGACCGCATTATAGAAATACTCCCAGGTTTGGCCGCTGGGACCTCGACCTCTTTTTTCCGATAACTCGAGCCTGGACTTCGCCAGATCAGAGATACTGCCCCTGGCTACTAGCTCAATGCTGTGGTTATCAGGGTCTTTGAGAGTAAGCACCTGCTCTATTCCCAGCCGTTCTGACGGACCGTTCACTTGAAGCCCCAACGCTCTGAGCCTGTCACGAGCTTGCAGAAATTCCCATATTGGCAACCAAAAGGTCACTATTATTCTGTCTTTTTTTGAAGAACACTCCATGAGTCGCAAAGCAGTCTGCCCTGTTGAGACCTCCCATGTTCCATCCGGCAAAGCTCTTGCCATCATACCTAGTTTGTCTCTGTAAAATACTAAGGACTTCGAACGGTCACTCACCGGTACAATCACGCAACGCATGTCTCGTAAAACGAGTGGAACCTCAAAGGCTTGAGCAGTAAAATCTTCCACGTTTTTTTTCCTAATGTGCGCGTCACCCATAGTTGTCCGTTTTTTTAATTATGTTTTTACTAAAGAGCAACTTGCAAAATCGCCATCACTTATTTAAATTCCCCATGAATAACAACAATTAAATAGTATACTGCACAAATTGCTCTTGAGAAGAAAGTCTTGACAGTTCCAAGAACCATTTCTATTATTCGGATGCAGTTCATTGCGGGAATAACTCAGTGGTAGAGTGTAACCTTGCCAAGGTTAAAGTCGCGGGTTCAAATCCCGTTTCCCGCTCCAATCATCAAAATAATAGGGCAGCAATGGCTGCCCTTTTTCTTTCCGGCAGTTATGAAAAAATTTCGTCCGTTTCTAATAATATGGCTGACCCTTCTAGTAATTTCCATGCTCAACCTGGAAATTCTTGAAGGAGCTAAACCCCAAAATCCCAAGGTAAAGCAGGTCACAACCACCTTAAGCGGCCGAGTGGATCTCTGCCTTTCCTGCCACAAGGAAAAACCAGATAAAACCCACGGGAGAGAGGTCTTGGGGTGTGCTGTGTGCCATAAGGGGAATCCACTTTCCGGCGACAAGCAACGGGCACACCTGGGAATGGTTCTAAATCCGGGAGAACTTCGATTTGCAGATAAAACATGTGGTCAGCCCGGCTGCCACACAAATGAGGTCACTTGGGTTAAGAACTCACTTATGGCTACAAATCGTGGCATCATCAGCACCCTTCGCTTTTACTGGGGAGAGAGCCCCGATCACAATGAAGACCTTTCGGTAAAAATACTGAAAGATACCGGCATGAACTCCCTTGCACTTGACTACTACAGGAAGTTGTGTGGGAGCTGTCATCTTTGGGTTGAACGTGGAAGTCTTCCCAGTTTTCTGGCACACAAGGGCGGGGGGTGTACTGCCTGTCACTTTGTAAAAGACGAAGGGGAAAAACCAAAGGACGAGAAACATCCCAAGATAATTAAGGTCATTCCCATGGAAAACTGTGTCTTGTGTCACAACCGAAGTGGGCGTATTGGGCTGTCCTATCAGGGACAATTTGAGTCTGAGGGCTATGGCACTCCGTATGAAGAAGGTGATTTTTCCTCCAGAGAGTTAATTGACGGCCGTTTTTACCGAATATTTAAGGACGACATTCATCACGAAAAAGGAATGACCTGTATTGACTGTCATACCCAAAAAGAAATTATGGGAGACGGAGAGCGCCATGCCCACTTTGAAAACCAACTGGAGGTTACATGCCGGGATTGCCATGAGACTTCTAAAATATTAGAGGCAATTATTGCAGCCAAAAAAACTGATCAAAGCACGTCCATTACCTCTCAGTCCTCGTCGAACCACCCAAAATCACCAAATCCACCCGATCCTCCCAAACTCAACATCCAACAAAAAAACAGCTCATTTTTCCTTGAAAATAAACAAAATAAAAAACTTCATCCGCTCCACACTCCTAATCCAGTTGCCTGCCTGCATCCCACTCACCGGCGTCTGTCTTGCCAAGCCTGCCATGGCAAGTGGGTACCTCAGTGCTACGGCTGTCATGTCCGGATGACCAGAAGCAAGACCCAGTTAGATAAGGTTTCAATAAAAGAGACCCCTGGGCTTTGGGAAGAGTTTCGTTCATTTATCCGTTACGAATGCCCTCCTTTGGGAATATTTGAGCATGGCGAAAAAGGACAGGAAACTCCTTCTGAAAAGAGTCGGCTTCAAGCCAAGACTGGTGAAGTAGTTGTTCTTGTACCCGGGTGACAAGATTTCATTACCTTCCTGGATGGAGGAGGCAAATGGAAACGTAATTTTACACGGCTTACTGTTTCATGGATGGACCCTCATACCACGCAAAAGGAGGGGCGCTCCTGCAGGGAATGTCATCAAGACCCCAGGGCCTTAGGACTCGGTCAGGGCAGTTTATCCTTTGGACCCGATGGGTGGAGATTCACCTCCTCTCTTTCCGGTCCTTCTACCTCCATGAACATAAACCACCCTCTGGATGCCTTTGTTGACATAAAAGGTAGACCCCTGGTCCTTACGTCAAGAAAGGGACTCAGGCCCTTCAACTTTTATGAACTTGATAAGATACTCTATGTTGGGCTCTGCCTTCCGTGCCACACAAATTTTGACGATCCTGTAATGAGAAAGTGGACCCCTGGACACGCACCTTCCCCTTGTCCATATGCTGACTTTTTTGCCAGCCAGCATACTTCACAATATCTGCCTTGAATCGGATCGCCTGTTAAATTATTGTCCCCAGATGTCAGACATTACTATGGCACCAACAGTTCCGGACTGGCAGAACCGCCGGTTTTCAGACAGAAACCGATATTTCCTGTCCGAACAGAAAGTCGCCCAAAGACTATCCGGAAAATGGAATAGAAACGGGTGTATTACGCATTTGTCCAAACCACTCGCAATTAGGCATTTTGTGAGTTTTGAATAAACCGGTTGCGTAATCTCAGTCTCTTGGAAATGCTTATGAACAGTTACAATATCGGAAATTCACCCTGTTCATTTGCCCGCTTCTATTTCAGGCGCAACGGGCTCACTCATGCCTTCCTTGGATTTGAGTTTGCCGGCTATTTCCATGAAGGGTGTGAAAAGATCAATGGGAATCGGGAACAAGGTGGTTGAGTTATTTTCCGTGGCTACTTCCCTGAGGGTCTGGAGGTACCTGAGCTGCAGGGCTGCGGGTGCCTTGTTTATTATATTCGCAGCATCGGCCAGCTTTCTTGCTGCCTGGAACTCGCCTTCCGCATTGATGATCTTGGACCGTCGTTCCCGCTCTGCCTCGGCCTGTTTTGCCATGGCCCTTTTCATCTCGTCCGGGAGGTCTATCTCTTTCACTTCTACCTTGCTGACTTTAATACCCCAAGGCTCGGTGTCGAGATCTAGTATCTCCTGAATCTGGGCATTAATTTTATCTCTCTCTGCCAGAAGCTCGTCAAGTTCGGCCTGTCCGCAGACACTCCTGAGGGTAGTCTGGGCCAGTTGGGAAGTGGCAAAGAGGAAATTTTCCACCTCAATTACTGCCCTTCTTGAGTCAAGTACCCTGAAATAGACTACCGCACTCACCTTTACGGATACGTTATCTCTGGTAATGATATCCTGTGGTGGAACATCAAGGGTAACGATCCGAAGGTCAATTTTCCTCATCTTATCAATTACAGGAATGAGTATTATCAGGCCCGGGCCCTTGGTCTTAATGACACGACCCAGCCTGAAGATTACGCCTCGTTCGTATTCGTTCAGTATGCGAATGGCTGATATCAGAAAAGCGATTATCAGAAAAAGCAGAAAAGCGAGAGAAATTGTCATGCCTTGCCTCCATGGGTCCTCGAGACCCTCAATTTAAGTCCTTCTACATCTATTACTTTTATCTCGGTATCCACAGGTATGGTCTCCTCGCTCACAGCAGTCCATAGCTCTCCGTGCAAAAAGACCTTTCCACTCCTCTTTCCTACTGTCTTCCGGACAAGGCCTTTTTCACCTATAAGACCTTCCGCCCCGGATTTGGGCCTGGACAGGGTGGCCCTGGTTGCCAGATAGGTAATAGCGGCCAGGAAGGAACCGACTCCCAGCAGAGTAGTCAAAAGCACATCAGTGTCAATGGATACTCCGGTTTTCGAGGTATCAAAGAGCATTATAGAGCCCAGAAAAAGAGCAACCAGACCTGCCACCCCCAGTATGCCGTGGCTGGCAATTATGAGCTCCATTACGAACAGGACTACTGCCAGGAGCAACAGAAGCAGACCGGCGGTACTTACGGGGAGGGCCTGGAGGGCAAATAGACCCAGGAGCAGGCATATGGCCCCTATGGTCCCTGGGAAAATGGTCCCGGGGTGGGCAAACTCAAAATAGAGCCCTGTCATACCGATCATCATGAGGATATAGGCTATGTTTGGATCTGCTATGGTCCTGAGTATTTTTTCCCTCAAGCTCTCTTTTATCTGAATAATTTCAGGATTACTTATCACCAGCTTGGCCGGACCGTCAGGCAGACTCACTGTCATGCCATCGAGTTGTTGAATCAGGTCACTGAGGTCTTTAGCCAGGATGTCGATTACTTTCAGTTTCAGTGCCTCTCTGGCAGAGGCCGAGACGCTCTCCCTTACCGCGCTTTCCGCCCACTCCGCGTTTCGTCCACGCTCTGTTGCCACACTCCTGGCCATGGCGGCGAGGTCATTTTCCGCCTTTTCTTTCATGGTCTCGTCTTTTTCCCCGCCGGAGCCCAGATTTACCGGGTGAGCCGCCCCGATATTGGTGCCGGGCGCCATGGCTGCAACGTGGGCGGCAATGGTGAGAATAGCACCGGCAGATGCGGCCTGTGCTCCGGAAGGCATTACATAAACAACTGTTGGAATCGGTGATGCCATTACTTCCTGAACCATATCCCTCAGGGTAGATACAAGGCCGCCCGGAGTGTCAAGTTCAATCACCAGGCAGGTAGCCAGGCCCATGTCCGCTTCTCTAAGCGCCCTCTTTAAAAGCTCCGCTGCACCGGGATTTATGCTTCCTTTTAATTTGACAAGATATATCCTGGAATGGTCTGTCGGATTCTGCAGCTTGTCTTTCGGATCATCCCCCCACAAGGAAGGAGCTAGCACAAACAAAAATAGCGTAATAATAAATAATAGGCCCGCTTGTAAAACTCCGTATTTTATAAACCAGTTACCCCGCCTCGAAATCCCCGGCGTTGAATTAATACTTCCCTTTTTTAAAAAATGGGTATCAGGTTGGATTTTTTCTATAGTCTTTTGCATTTGGTTTTTAGCAATATTTGGCATACTCTTTTTCCAGTATTTGAAGGTCCTGCCAGGCCACACGTTTAAGATCCAGTTGCCGGCTTCCTTTTGATCTCAGCAAATATGCCGGGTGATAAATTGGCATAACCATGGCATTTCCTAACTGATGAAAACGGCCACGGAGTGATTTCAAGGGGGCCTTTTCTTTAAGGAGGGTCTGAGCAGCCACCAATCCCAAAGCAAGTATCAAGGGCGGATCGATGAGCCTCAACTGGTGTCTTAAAAAGGAAGAGCATGCGGCAATTTCTTCATGTCCGGGGGTACGGTTATGTGGGGGACGACATTTGATTACACTGGTGATAAAGACATCCTTTCTGGAAATATTTACAGCACATAGCATATCTGTAAGGAGTTCTCCTGAAGGGCCCACAAATGGACGGCCCTGCAAGTCTTCTTCCTTGCCCGGGGCCTCTCCTACCAGCACCAGCTTTGCTTTTTCAGGTCCTTCTCCGAAGACTATATTTTGCCGCTTTTTATACAGCTCACACCTGTTACAATTCTCAACCATCTTGCGAAGCCCGGCAAGGTCAGCTGGTACAGGAATCTCATCCCTATATTCCTGGATGGAAGTCAGCTCCTGCAGGGATGCCTTACTTTTGACACGATGATCCAAAAAGGCGGATAATTCAGAGCCCTTGGGAATAATCTCAACCCCCAGTTGCTTCTGATAACGTAGCCAGGAGGAAATATCGTTCATGATATGAACAATTTCTTTATTCATCTTGATCTATCACAATCATATACCAGGATAACGATTACCAGCCAGCGCGTAAAGCCCCACATATTTACACATCATTAAATCATCTTGAGTTCCAATTCCAATCCTTCAATCCTTTAGTCCTTCAATCTCCCATGCCTTCCTGAGAAGCAGATCGTTTTGAGAAAACTAAGAATAAAGCCAATACTGCAATCGCACCTACGACAGAACCCAGGGTATCTGCCACCCAGTCAACCGGATCAGCATGTCTATTTGGCACAAAATACTGGTGAAATTCGTCGGCAAGGCCGTATAATGATCCAAGAAAAATGGCCTGACACATGGCCCCTGCTATAGATAGTGCAGAGTTGTGCAAACGCCACCACATGAGCAATGAACCCAATGCAACATACTCTAAAAAATGAATAAAATAGTCGTTGACCGATATGCTGGGAAGTCGACTCCCCGGGACGGAAGATATCCCGAAGATGACTCCTGCATAGGCTATACACAGGGCTAAACGAATATTCATGAAGCAAGACCCCTTGATTCACTTGACGGTATATATAGAGTAAACTATGAATGATTGCTTGTCAGCGGCCGAATTATCCTATAGACATAATTTGGGATTTCTTATTATATTTTTTTACCATGATTATAATCACAGCATTCCCCATTAAGGAGTGGACAACTTGAGTGACGAAAGCCTAGTTATTAAGCAGCGCCGCGAAAAAGCGGAGCAACTTGAAAAAGATAATATATCTCTTTATCCCAACGACGTAAAGACGCCTGACAGTATGGCGACAATACGCAAGTTGTATGATTCATATAATGCAGAGGCCCTGGAAAAGGTGCCGGACAGCTTCAGATTGGCCGGCCGTATAATGAGTTTGCGCCGTTTTGGAAAGGCAGCCTTCTTGCATCTGCAGGACAGCTCTGGTCAACTGCAGGTCCATGTGAGAAGGGACATGGTTGGGACCGAAGCCTACAGTCTGTTCAAGAAACTCGACATTGGTGACCTGATTGAGGTTAAAGGCAGGCTCTTCAGGACCCGCGTGGGCGAATTGACAGTCTCGACTGAAACCATTGGTCTGGCAACCAAGTCCTTGAAGCCCCTTCCTGAGAAATATCACGGAGTCAAAGACAAGGAGATTAGATATCGCCAGCGATACGTCGATCTGATAATGAGTCAGGAGGTAAGAGAGGTTTTTAGGACCCGGTCCCGTATTGTACAAATATTACGGGAGTACTTTACTTCCCATGGTTTCTTGGAAGTTGAGACCCCGATGATGCAGTCCATCGTTGGTGGCGCAACCGCCCGTCCCTTCACAACCCATCACAATGCCCTTGGTATGGACCTTTACCTCCGGATAGCTCCGGAATTGTAT
>JAFDDO010000171.1 GCA_019310825.1 Deltaproteobacteria bacterium
TGCAAGGCACGACTGAGAGAGCATAGCATTGCTATGTAACCGAAGGAGTAACGCAGTCAGGTAAGTAAAAGGACAAGCAAGATGCGTCAGTTGTTGCTTGACAGGACACTAGTACACACGGTGCGGGAACTGATGAGCCCAAAAATACAGTTCAGACTTCTGTAAGTGCTTGAGTAGTAATAAAATGACAAATTGAGGTCTTCTCCATGATTTTTGCAAAATCTAAGAGATTACAACAGCTCCCACCATATCTTTTCGTAGGGCTCGACCGAATGAAGGCCGAGGCCCAAAAGAAAGGTGTAGATGTTATCAATTTGGGAATCGGTGATCCGGATCTTCCCACACCCAAATTTATTGTGGAACGTATGATAGCCGCTGTTAAAAAGGCGGGGTACCACAGTTATCCCTCATCTTCCGGCATGCTTGATTTCCGTAAAGCGGCAGCGGGCTGGTACAAAAAGAGGTTTGACCTGTCCTTTGATCCTGTCAACGAGGTAGTTGCCCTTATAGGATCAAAGGAGGCAATAGCGCATTTTCCTCTCGCCTTTGTAGATCCCGGTGATGTGGTGCTGGTCCCCACGCCGGGGTATCCTGTTTATAATATCGGCACATCATTTACCGGCGGTGAGACCTACTATCTGCCGTTAATTGCTGAAAACGACTTTCTGCCGGATATTGATTCCATACCGGGCGATATCCTTAAAAGGGCAAAAATCCTGTGGATTAATTATCCAAATAATCCTACTGCTGCAGTGGCCCCGCCGGAATTCTTTGCCAGGGTCGTGGATTTTGCACATCAACATAGCATTATAGTATGTCACGACAATGCTTATAGCGAAATGACATATGATGGTTACATTGCCCCAAGCTTCCTTGAAACCCCGGGTGCCAGGGACATAGGACTCGAATTTCATTCACTGTCAAAGACTTACAACATGACTGGTTGGCGCATAGGATTTGCCGTGGGAAACCCGGACCTGATCGGTTCGCTGGCACAGGTAAAGTCCAATATAGATTCCGGACAATTTGAGGCCATTCAAGAGGCTGGCATTGCAGCCCTTGAAAGTGATCAATCATGCGTTCGTGAAATGCAGGAAATATATTCCGAGCGCAGAGACATACTGGTCTCAGGCCTTCGAGATCTGGGCCTTGACACCCCTTTTCCCAAAGCCACCTTTTATGTCTGGACTCCAATTCCTCAAGGTTATACATCTCAGGATTTCAGCACCCTGCTCCTTGAAAAGGCCGGAATAGTTTGCACGCCTGGAAACGGCTTTGGCGATTCTGGTGAGGGTTATGTGCGCATGGCATTAACCGTGTCAAAGGAACGTATGGGAGAAGTTGTCGAGAGACTTAGGGAAATATTTTAATGGAATTAGGACTAAGATAAAATTTGGTGCCTGATAAAGCGCAAGGCTGGAAAAGGGCCTACATTGGTCTGGGAGCCAATCTTGGGGATAGAATTGAAAACTGTATTAAGGCCCTTGGTCTTTTGTCCACCCATCCGGAAATAGAGGTTTTACGCTGCTCACAATGGTATGAGACCGAGCCTGTGGACATAAATACATCCCAATGGTTCATAAATGCTGTGGCAGAGATAATTACAGCCCTTGGTCCGGAGGATTTACTTGCCAACTTGCTGGCAATTGAAAAGGCCATGGGTCGAGATCGCATGGGAACAGAAGACAGGCCCATTGACCTGGATTTGCTATTCATGGAAGGAGCATTCATCCAGACGTCCAATCACCAAATCCATGTCCCTCATCCGCGTCTTTCCACCAGGCGGTTCGTACTGGCCCCGTGGGCTGAGCTTGCTCCTAATCTCTTACTTGCACCATGGAGTAAAACCGTTTCGGAACTCCTGGCTGAACTTCCTGAAGACAGCCCGGAAATCCGTAAATTGAACCACAAAGAAACACAGGGGAGCTAGCCCATGGTGCGCTTTATTTTGTTCTCTGCCTTTTTCCTGATACTCTACTATGTCATAAAAGGCTTTTTGAAAAGCCTCAAATCGCGAAAGGTTTTGAAAACCGGTTCAAAACAGGCCGGGAAACAACCACCCATAATAGATGTACTGGTACAGGATCCGGTATGCGGCGTCTATTGCCCTAAAAAGGACGCTTTAACCCTTAATTGGCGAGGAAAGACCTATTACTTCTGCAGCGACAAGTGCAGAAATGAGTTTAGGGATCAAAAAAAATAACCTGTAATACCGACTAAAGATAAACGTCGAACATCGAACGTCCAACGTCGAATGAAAAACAAACATCCAATACCAAACATTCAACGGTTATTTAGGTCGAAGGTCGAAGGCTGAAGTATACTGATATCCCGCCTCCTGCAATAATTAGCAGCCTTTTTCCCAGGTCATAAGTCTGTTTCTTCATCTTTTCTTATTCAAAATTCGATGTTGGACGTTCGATGTTCGATGTTTATTGGTCCATCCGGTGCAAAAATAACTTAGCGCTTATGGTCACTCATCCCCCACTTACCTATTATCTCCAGTACCAACTCTGCGGTAGCTACCATGTCATCCAGGCTGATATGCTCTGAGGTGGTATGGACATTCTGCATGCCGACTCCCATAATCACTGTAGCAAAGCCCTTGGCGTTTAAAATGTTGGCATCGCTCCCCCCTCCGGTCATATTCAGCCTGAGCTTCCTTCCAAGCTCCTTTGCCGCTTTCACAGCAGTGGTAATCAGGGGATGTTCTTCAGAGACCTACATCAGAGGATAGTCGTCAATAACCTCTGTCTTAATCAAGGGTAATGCGGAATTTCCCCGGCAGCGGTTTCCCCCCGGCTTAAAATCCAGGGCAATTTTGTGAAAAGTCCCAAGGATCTGGTCCCGGACTTCCTTTAATTTCTGAGGATTATGGCTACGGACCTCGCCTTCCAGCTCCACTTCTTCAGGTACTATGTTGGTGGCCTTGCCACCGTGTATCAACCCGACATTGGCAGTAGTATATTCATCAATGCGGCCTATAGGTAATTCTGCCAAGGCCTTGGCAGCAAGCTGTATGGCATTCATTCCCAGTTCGGGATGAAGACCAGCGTGAGCGGCTTTGCCAACAATCCTTACCTTGAAACGAATGGCACAAGGGGCTTGATTTATTAAAACATCCGGGTCACTTGAATCGAGAGCATAACCGACCCTGGCCTCAAGCAAAGCAGGGTCCAGTGATTTAGCTCCCAGCAGGCCAATCTCCTCACATACAGTAAATAGAAATTCAATGGGACCATGAGAGACCCTGTGCTCTTTTAATAGCCTTACTACCTCAATGAGTATGCTTACAGACGCTTTATCATCAGCACCCAGGACTGTGGTTCCATCACTATGGAAAATACCATCCTTTAAGATGATCTTGATTCCTCTCCCTGGCTCCACAGTATCCATATGGGCATTAAAAAAAAGCGGGACCAGCTTTTCTGTTCCTGGGATGCGGGCAATGATGTTGCCGCTTTCAGAGCCCGTCTGACTATGTGATTGATCTTCTATTAACTCCGCCCCCACCTCTTCTTTCAGCGTTTTCTTGATCCAGTCTGCAACAGCCCTTTCTTCTCTTGAAGGACTGTCTATTAAGACAAGTTGTCTGAAGGTATCAGCCAGGCGATCGCGATTAATTCTTAAGCGCATAAGGACTCCATTGGGTAATTTAACTGCCCGGAAATGTAAACGGTTATCTCATTCGCTATTTACATCTACCCAAGGCCGTGGACCAATGGCAATATCCAGCACCTCGTCCATGTGACGAACCGGCTTGAAATCGAGCTGTCTACGGATATTTGCCGGTATCTCTTCCAGGTCCATTAAATTTTGCTCGGGAATTATAACAGTGTAGATGCCGGCCCTCAGTGCTGCCAGGGCCTTTTCCTTGAGCCCCCCAATAGAAAGAATCCGGCCACGCAAGGTTATTTCCCCGGTCATGACCACATCCTTGTTGACCGGTCTATGCACAAGGGCAGAGACAAGAGCTGTGGTAAGGGTTATGCCTGCGGAAGGGCCATCCTTGGGTATGGCCCCGGCCGGCACATGGATGTGTATGTCCTTTTCCTCAAAGACCTCGGGATTAATACCAAGCTCTTCGGCCCTGGATCTCGCGTAACTTAAAGCAGCCTGGGCTGACTCCTTCATGACCTCGCCCATGAGTCCGGTCAGGGTAAGTTTCCCTTTACCCTTCATGATGCTGGCCTCAACTCGAAGGATCTCTCCTCCGAAAGGAGTCCACGCAAGCCCTGTTACAACCCCCACCTGGCTCTCTTCCTGTTCCAGATCTGTCTCATACTTCGGGATACCAAGATAATGTTTAATATTGGCACCAGTGATTTTAAAA
>JAFDDO010000028.1 GCA_019310825.1 Deltaproteobacteria bacterium
CCGACTGCTCCTTCAGATAACAGGCCTGCTTCAGTGTGGCCATACAGCAGATGTACGAGCAATATTTCAGATGATTTTCATCCCTGGAACCTGCGCACTGTACAAAGCCCACCGCCTTTGGCTCTTCCTTGTCGGAAGGTCGCACAATCTTACCTTCAGTAGGCCCTGATGGCGATGCCATACGCTCAACCATCATATTTGTGACTATATTATCGTATTTTCCAAAACAGAGATTGTCCATCTTTGTAGCATCATACGGACTCCATCCGGTTGCCATGACGATGGCCCCGACATTCAGATTTACGCTCTCTGCCTTCTGGTCCAGGTCCACATGCCCGGCAGGCATGGCATCCTTTATCTGCTGGCCGTCACCTGAAGAGACTGCGGAAGGATCCAGCACACACTGATTGGGGAAGGCCATCATGTTGGGCATATAGAAGGACTTCCGCGTATTCAGGCCAAAATTGAACTCATCGGGGACCTCTGTCGCCACTGCTTCGGCCCCTGCTGAGCAATTGGTGCACTGCGGGGTCGTGTACCTCGGGCTCACTTTTACCTGTACATTAAAGTCCCCCGGCCCTCCGGACACAGACTCCACTTCTGCAAGATTATAGAAAGTAATCTTCGGGCTTGTCTTAACGCGCTTGTAGTTTATCTCAAGCCCGCATGTAGGAGGACACAGCTTTGGAAAATACTTGTTAAGCTGAGTCACCCGTCCACCCATATAACTCTCTTTCTCTACTATATAGACATCATATCCCATTTCAGCGGCCTCAACTGCGGCTGTAAGACCACTGAAGCCACCGCCAACCACGAGTATACTTCCACTCATATGCCCGCTCCTTCCTCAAAAATTAATTTAATTAAATACTAAATTAGGAATTAGGAATTGAAAATGAGTAATAGTGATTCGGAAATACTGACCATATCTTTCAGGATCTAATTTCCAATTCCTAATTCCTAATCCAAAAAAATGCCAGGCGCCGCCATAACGACGCCTGGTCATCTGTTAGAAGGTCTAAATCACCTGACCATCCTTAAACTAAGATATTGAATTAGTCAGGAATGATCTGGTGCAGCGTCTTCTTGAATGTAGACCACTCGCCCGTTTCAGGATCGTACTTGGAATTGACAAAGCACTTCCATCCACCATCCTCCATGGACTTAGAATCCGCCTCAGGAAAATCACCACGATAGTAGAAGCCGGGATAACGGCTTTCTTCACGGAACTGGATATGACGGAGATGGTCCTCAACGCACCAGATGCGGTGAGTCATCTCCCATGCGCGGATCAGCTCGTGCAGACCGCTGGTAGCCAGCTTATCAGAATCCTCGCGAAGCATATCAAGATGGTGCATAGCGATCTCAAGAAGCTTTTTATTGGTCATATAATACGGGGACCAGCCGCCACCGTACTCATCGGTGTACTTCATCAGACGCTCCATCATATGACGCGGCCTGATATAGGCCGGGTTGATCATGTCGTCAGTGGTCTCCATATTGTGCGCATAATAGTGTACGACCGACTTGTAGATCTCCGCCTTGAGGTCCTCTGAGCTCTCCTTCAGGGCCGGGGCGAAGCCGGCGTTATCTATGACGTACTTGGCCATGGCCTTGGCAGCCATGCGGCCCTCGGCATGTGAACCGGAAGAGAACTTGTGCCCGGAGGCCCCTACGCCGTCACCAGAGGTGAACAGGCCGTTGACGGTCGTCATACGATTGTAGCCCCACTTGTAGTCATCCGGGACCCAGTCTTCATTAGGACCACTGACCCAGATGCCGCAGCAGCCGGAGTGGCTTCCCAGCATGTAGGGCTCAGTGGGCATAATTTCAGAGCCAACCTTCTCAGGCTCGATGTTCATGGAGGCCCACAGACCTGCCTGACCGCACGACATGTCAAGGAAATCCTCCCATGCCTCACTCTCAAGCTCCTTCCAGTACTTCTTAAGGGCCTTTTCATCCATGCCCCCTGCCTTCTTGTCATCCATGAATTTCTTGAGTGCAGCAGCGGTGTCCATGTAAATAGGACCGCGGCCTTCCTTCAATTCCTTGAGCATCAGGTGGTTCCTGAGGCAGGTGGGGGTAACCGGCTGCAGACCATAAGGTGCATATTTCGCCAGCTCTTCTTTTGCAGCATCACTAAAGGCATAGGACTCTCCCAGAGAGTTGGTCACACCGGCCTTGAAGAGCAGGAACCAGGCCCCGACAGGCCCGTAGCCGTCCTTGAAGCGGGACGGGGTGAAACGGTTTTCCATCATGGTCATCTCAGCGCCGACCTGCATACACATAGTGTAAGTGGAACCGGCATTCCAGATCGGATACCAGGCGCGACCCTTACCTTCGTCCGTGGCCCTTGGACGGAAAATGTTAACCGCACCGCCACAGGCGCACATCATTACCTTGCACTTATACACAATTACCTTGTTCTCGCGGGAACTGAAGCCAACGCAACCGGCAATGGTATTGGGCTTATTTGCATCCAGAAGGAGTTTCACGATAAAGACGCGCTCATGAAGGTCATAGCCCATCTCTTCTAAAGCGTTTTTGGCGGCCTCAGCCACGATGCACTTGTAGGACTCGCCGTTGATCATGATCTGCCATTTACCGGTGCGGACAGGCTGACCACCGTCTCTCAGGCTCTTGCCCTCGTCGCCCTTCTGCTTCCAGATGGGAAGACCCCACTCCTCAAAGTGCATAACAGAATCATCAACGAAACGGCCCAGGTCATAAATCAGGTCTTCGCGGACAACACCCATGAGGTCGCCACGGACCATACGGACATAATCAGCCACGTCGTTTTCACCAATATAGGTATTGATGGCGGAAAGACCCTGGGCCACAGCGCCTGAACGCTCCATAGCGGCCTTATCAATCAAACATACCTTGGAGCCGGCAGGCATCCACTTGCCGATCTCAAAAGCCGTACCAGTAGCAGCCATACCACCGCCTACAATCAAGGCGTCATATTCCAACTCTTCAACAGGAACCTTGGACAGATCCGGCTCGGCCAGGAGTTCCCATGATGGTTTATTTCTAAGAGCCATATCTTAAATCCTCCTTAATGATTTAATCATTGTGTAACTTTTTCTTAATTCTCCAGTTCAGCCACTTCTTAACTCAGAGAAGTCTTACGGAGTCTGTAGAGTCTGACCTGCCATGGTAAACAGAAGACCGTCGTCGATCGGGCCTGGCTCGGGCTTTCCCTCGTATGGCTTGATGGAACCTTCAGGAGTGGTCCTGATCGGGAACTTGAAGCGCTTTATGTTGCCGTTACGAAACTTAACAGTCCACATAATGGAGTCAGAGCTGCGCATAGGCTGGACATAACCGCCCATAGGACAGATGTCTGCATAATGGCGGACCTCAATGGCACCCTGCGGACAGATCTTTACACAGTTGTAACATTCCCAGCACTGATCCGGCTCCTGGTTGTAGGCCTTCATTGCCTCAGGATCAAGAATCATGAGGTCGTTGGGGCAGATGTACATACATGCTGTTTTCTCCCCGCCCTTGCAACCGTCACACTTCTCTTCAATGACATAGCTTGGCATAATAATACCTCCTAAATTTAAAATATTTGTTCAAATTAATAACGTTTGTGGCCGTGATGTTGTGTTTGGTCCTTTTGTGCCTGTCCACCTCCCTCCGGATATTTCCGCAATTATTAATCAAGCGAAATTGTCTAAAAATAATAACAAAAAATATCAATTCGCGTATTTCGGAATCAAGGTGACCGCCAAATACACGCATTAGAGTTAATAACTAACGGTTATCTTTGAACTTAAAATACACTCCCTCTTTGCACCCGAGGACCTCTTTTTTGGACAGGACAGTACTGAATTTCCACTCAGTAAATTCTCTTTTCTTTATATTAATGCAAAGGGAAATTGTCAAGGAGAAAATCCTAGCAGAGTAAAACGAACTGAAATAATGTCGACCTATTCTATTATACTTCAGACTGAGCAACATACAAAAAAGGAAAAAATTATCACGAGAGGACTAAGGGACCAAAGCACAAAAGAAATAGGACATATTGGACCAGTTGAATTTCAATGAAATAGGCATTGAAGCCTTGCCGAGAGGTAAAGATAGAATATCTTGGTTTAGAAATTGGCGTGCATCGGCCTGACTTACTTCTTTAAGATAAGGCGGGTCGTCAACTAATTTGAGGTATCAATATGTTTTCGTACCTTCGTGTTTTCGTGTTTAATTTTGAGTAGCTTCTCAACCGTACAGATCCTAAAATTGTTTTTACTCTGATGACACTGAATCACCAATCATTTTTAGTAACCGTTCAGGGGTTCAGGGTTCAGAGTTCAGAGGTTCCTTGAATGCATACTGTTGTCTATAATCACCAAATTCCTCAATCACCAGATTCCTCACGCTCGGCTGCCATTCTGGCAGGGGGAAAAAGTCGAAGATTTGGCAGCAACAAGGCCCTGGCTCCCTGGTTTAACGGTTATGTTATAGATGCCGTAGTACGGGCGGCCATGGGTGCATGCCGGAAAGTTGTCATTATAGCCGATGAACCTGAACCATACTCCTATTCAGGGCTTCCTATCTTCCCGGATATCTTGCCTGGACTGGGCCCTTTGGCCGGGCTTCAAAGCGCGCTCCGCCATGCAAAGGCAGAAAGAATTTTTTTGCTGGGATGTGATATGCCACTTCTGAATTCTGAACTGCTCAATCTGATGTGGGAGATCCCTACATGGGCCCCTATTGTGATACCAGGCACGCCTCATGGTCTTGAACCACTGCATGCCATCTATCACAAATCCCTTCTCCCCATTGTTGATCACCAAATCGATTCCGGCAACTTAAGTCTTCAATCTCTGGTCAGTGACATACCATGCCACATTGTTAGTCCTGCTGATATCCTAAAAATATGCCCCTCCTTCAAATGTCTCACCAGTGCAAACACGCCAGGGGATCTGGCAAGACTGGAAAAATTTGCGCGCACTAATCCTCAATCCTGCCACGAGTCATTGCCTATCAAGAAAGATTAGATTATAGACTAAGACCGTTTAATTCTTCTTTGCCATATTGGCTTTCAACACTATTTTGCGTAAAGCATATAATCAATGAACTCAGTACGTGGATAAAAACATATGACACTTGAACACATTGAAAAAAAAGTGGGTGATGCCCTCAAGATGGGCGAACCCGGAGGAGTTATAGATCCTGTCCGCCTTGAAAAGGACAGTACGTTCAATTTCCGCTGTTACCCGGGAATATCCTGTTTCAACCGGTGCTGCCACAACGTAAATATTATTCTCACGCCGTATGATATAGTCCGAATCAAGAACATGCTCGGTCTCACAGCGGATATGTTTTTGCAACTCTATACGACACCTGAGATGCTTGGCCAGACAGAACTGCCAATTGCCAGACTCAAGATGCTGGAAGAAGAAGGGGGGCGCTGTCCCTTTGTCAGCCCGAAAGGTTGCCAGATCTATTCCGACCGTCCTGTCTGCTGTCGCTACTACCCCATAGGAATTGCAAGCCTCAGACAACAGGATAAGCTCAAAGGAGAGGAAGAGGAGTTCTTTTTTGTAGTCAAAGAGGACCACTGCAAAGGATTTAATGAACCCACCGAGTGGACTGTTGACTCCTGGAGGGCAGACCAGGAGGCCGACCTCTATGACTCAATGAACCGCGGATGGCTCGATCTCCTTCTGCGCAAGCGCTCCTTTGGTGAAGGGACTGAGATGCCTGAAAAGGCAAGGCAACTATTCTTTATGGTCACAACCAACACGGAGCGATTCAGGCAATTCGTCTTTGAGAGCCCCTTTCTTGGCTCGTTTGCAGTGGATAATAATACCCTCAAGAAGATCCTGGAAGACGATGTTGCCCTCATGCAGTTCGGGTTTGAGTATCTGAAACACGTGATCTTCGGAGCAGAATCCGACGTAATCAGGCTAAAAAAAGACGTGCTTGACAAAACAGTCAATAAAATCATTAAAAAGAGACGCAAAAAAAGCCGTAAAATCAGCCAAGGGCAAACGATGATAAAAAAATCATAGGTAATGATTAAATGCATATTGCCTGCAGGAATCTCCACTACACTTACCCTGGGGCAGATTTTCCTGTCTTCAGTAATCTTGACTGGTCAATAGAAGGACCTGGTTTTTTTGCCCTGTTCGGGCTTTCAGGAACCGGAAAGAGCACACTGGCAAGGCTTATCAGTGGGGAACTTTCCCCAATGCAAGGTGACATTAATATCCCTAATGCCGGGCGCGTCCTATACACCCACAATGCAGAGCGCATACCGGGATGGGACACGGTCGGCGCACACCTCAGGTCTGTGACCCCGGCCTCCAAGATCCCACTCCTTACTACTATATTAAAGGATTATGGAATGGAGGCCCACCTGGAAAGCCGCTTTTCAGGGCTATCCATGGGACAGAAAAACAGAATAAATCTTGCCAGATATCTGGTTCAGGAATTTGATCTGCTGATAGCAGATGAAGTGCTCGCCAATGTAGATGAGCCCACACGGAACCACATCCTTGAAAGATTAAAAACCCTGTTTCCTCAAAAAACATTTATATATATATCCCATAATGCCCTTGAAGTAGCCCGTTTTTCACAGACCATCCATGTCCTTACCCACGGCTCCACAGCCGGCACTAATAGAATCCATAAAATAACCGGCCTCGACCAGCAAGAGGGCATAGAGATCCCTGAAGAGCTGGTGCAAGAAAGAGTCTACGCAATCCTCAGATCCGCAGCAAGCACCAGTGAGCCCCGGCTATGAGAACCCTGAAGCGCCTGTTTCAATTCATCTCTATTTATGCAACGGCTTTAGGCCTACTATGGGGAGTAAAGATAGTATACGGTTTTTCTGACTACCTGATACCGCCGCCTTTGGAAATGTTACAGGTAGCTAGTCAGAATGGGCTGCTATACGTAAAAGCAGTACTGGATACCCTGGCTGTTGCAATAGCAGGACATGTGGTTGCCATTATACTTGCAACGGCAGTCGGGCTCGTGGGCCGATTGAGTACTTGGCCCGGCAACCTCACGCGCACAGCGGCCTATAACCTCCAGGCATATCCCATAGTGGCGGTTGCACCCATAATATTCCTGTTCCTGGGTGATGGATTGGCATCCAGGCTCCTCATAGCGGCAATGATATGTTACTTCCCTTTGCTTCTGAGCTTCATAGGTATATTTGCAAAGCCTGTGGAAGAGGTCGAGCACTTTTTCAGGATAACAGGCAGAATCAACTGGAGGTTGGAGCTTTCCATAAGGACCTTTGAAAACCTGGACAAGATCACAACCGTGATAGTAGGAAGCGGGACAATGGCCCTGGTCGGCACCATAATAGCTGAATTTCTGGCTGCAACTAATGGGATTGGTTATATAATAAGGAAGGCCCTGTACCAGAGTAATCTGGCAAAGATACTTGTAGCCCTGTTTTTGATAGGCCTTTGTTCCTCCCTGTATTTGTCGTTCATTGAGACAATCGGGGGGTGGATAAAGATGAGGCTTTACGGAATCCGAAGCTCACCATACAATCAGGTCTAAATTCCTCACAGACACAGACCGTTTGCCGCATAAATTTCATAGACAGATCCACTGCCCGACGGTCTCTACGGCCTGACACGCACCGAAGTGCTCGGTGAAAATGCGGAAATAGTTAAGCTCCTCCTTGCTGCGGACCATCGGATACTCAGCCTGGACATCAGCCAGCTCGTTATCAGTAACGACTTCTTCAAAATAGGCTGGAAGCAGACCGGCAATACCGGATCCCTGGGAAAATTCCTGTTTCAGCCGCCAGGTTATGCCTTCGGGCAGCATCCCTTCATAGGCCTTCCTAAATATCCACTTCTCAATTTTATTTTCCCCGTCAGGTTTTTGTTTGTACTCAGGCGGAATAGTCAATGAATAATTAAGCAACTCTCCGGATATAATAGGGGCCACCACTCGCAGGCTGTTGCATTGGTTCATGCGATCCAGCCGCAATGAAGCGTTGCTATGCAGGAAGCCGATACATTCCATCTGCCGGGCGAACAGCTCATCAAGTGGAAAATCCTTAAAATACGTATATCCGCAAAACACCTCATCACCGCCTTCACCTGAAAGAAGCACCTGGATGCCTTGCTCTTTGGCAAATCTGGAGATAAGGAAATTCGATATTGAGCTTCTAACGAGTGAGGGATCAAAGGACTCAAGATAGTAGATAACCTCCGGCAACACCTCCAAGGCCTGATTCAGGTCCACAATAACCTCATGGTGGTCTGAGTCGATATGGCCAGCCATGACCCGTGCATTTTGGATATCAGGGCTCTCTTCCACACCCAGGACGAAGGTTTTTAACCGTGCATCTTTTCCGTATTTTTCTTTGTATGCCTCGCTGGCCAACATAGCGATCACACTGCTGTCAATTCCCCCGCTCAACAGGCTGCCTGTTGAAAAACGGAAATCCACCCGGTTGAGGAGACTCTGCCGGATTTTTGTCCTGATATACTCTGTTATTATATCCAGGTCGGTATGCAGGACCTCAGGGGGAGCCTCGGGCAATTGTGCGAATGGTGTCAAATGGCCGTGGCGGTCCATGTAATGCCCGGGAGGAAATTCATGGACGTCTTCCGTTACCTCGACAATGCTTTTCAGCTCGGAGGCCAAGTACAGGGTCTGATTTTTCCATCCGAAAAATAGTGTCTTGATACCCAATAAGTCCCTGGCCGCAAAAAACTCGTCCCCGTCTGAGATCACGAAAGCGAAAATTGCATCGTTTAAGTGCCGGAGCATATCCGTGTTGTAGCGACTATACAGATCGAGTAAGAGCCGTTCCTCCCTGAATGTGCCATCCGGGATGCCGTAGGATCCGGCTTGTTCATCCCAATTGCCCACCTGGCCGTCGTAGCAGATTCTTAAATTAGGATTCCGGGGACTTGATACGGGAATATTGATATCTTCCAAAGCTGAAGCAGCGTCGGCTTCGAGGTAGTTCTGGGCCATGATGATTCCATTATTTTCGAACATCCCTGAGATATCCGGGCCCCGATGTCTGATTTTCCGGAACATGGAATTCACATTGTTATGATCCGGCTTACCGTAAGCTATTACCAATCCGCTCATGTCAAACTCCTGTAGTTCTGCTATTTCCGAATCTCAAATATCCCGACAAGGCTGTGTCCCATTCCTGTCCCGGGCTGCATGTCCATCTCCAGCTTGCGGAGAGAATAGCCTAGATGCGGTTCTATCACATTGGCGCGGACATCCCCCCATTTGAGCCACGCCGCTCCCTCGATAAGCCTTCGCATACTTTGCATTGCCTCCTTCAGGGGCTCAGGATAATAGGGGAGCACATCAGGGACCGTACGCAACGTCTCTGTTTCTGAGTCGTACTCACTGAGCAAGGAGATGGTATATTGTATCAACGTGTTACAGGACATGAAGAACATTTCAAAAAAATTATTTAGATGATCAAAGCCCGTAAAGGGCACATAGTCCACCAGAAGGCTTTCCATGTCCGTACGCACGTACCCCTCGAAGAGGGAGTTTACCTGTGTGCGCAGCTTTGGACAGTTCTTGTTGTAATCACCCGTATCCATATGCCTGCCGATCAGTATGGAGCGATCGAAAAATGCCAGGGGCTTGATCTCTGCCCCTGATTCCCTGGCTGCCTCATCCATAATCCGCATGACATCATCCCGCGTTATGATGCGTAAAGGAAAAACCGCGACCTCAGCCAGATCTCGCATTTCTTCAGGATAAACATAAGAGATACGATAATCCATAAAGCACTCTTGATCCGGCGGATAATGCCAGAGGTCCTGCCATTCATAGGAATACCTGCCCAACCAGTCTCCTACAAAGAGGGCTTTCGCCGGGGCGTGCCTGCATATATCCGAGATGATCTTCACGTTCTGCTCATCGTGGAAATGGGACAAGGTGCCATAGGAAGTTAGATAGATATCAAAGGAATCTTGTTTTTTTACAAATTCGGGCAGACCTGAGGACAGGTCGTCTTGAATGAATCGCACCTTGGGATAATGACCATAATCTGCCTCAGCCTGCTTGATAAGCTCATCGTTGATCTCGATTCCTGCATATTCCTCGAGCATATCCGGGGTGATGACCGCCGTGATATATTCGTATATGCCCGGATCCTTGGCGGTGACTCCCATCAAAAGGTCATAGCCGTCGCCGCTACCACAGCCCAGATCAAGGACGCGTATGCGCTCCAGGTGCGCTTTTTTTTGTGTCACCAGTTCGTTCAAGGCAGGACGCAGAAATATCCCGGTGACCTGGTCTTCCCAGAACCTCCTGACGTTGTCATACTTTCCCAGCAAGCCTGAGGCCTTGTCATATTTCCCTGTACTCGCTGCCTGGGAATAGGCCTCTTTTTCTGCCATGATTTACACCCTTCTGGCTAATGTGCCATGGTCTTCAGGATATTAGTCGCCTCAAAAGCATCTTTGCAATGAGCATCAGCGCCTATCTGATCAGCAAATTCCTTGGATGTAGGCGCGCCGCCAATGAGCACCTTCACGCTCTCTCGAACACCCTCTTCCTTGAGTTTCTCTATTACGTCTCCCATTACCCGCATGGTGGTGGTCAGAAGGGCTGAAAGCCCCAAATAAGGCGCCTGATGCTCCTTCACCGCCCCTACAATCCGGTCAGTAGGGACATCGGCGCCCAGATCGATCACCTCATAGCCTGCGCCCTTCAGCATAATGGATACGATGTTTTTGCCTATGTCGTGGAGATCTCCTTTCACAGTGCTGATAATAAACTTTCCTTTAGTCTCTACACCTGCCTTAAGTAGATACGGGCTCAAAAGATCCATGGCCACGCCTACACACTCGGCTGAGGCCAGCATGTCCGGGATCAGATACTCTCCGCTCTCGAATTTTTCCCCAACCACTTCCATGGACCCGGTCAAGGCCTCCAGGACGATCGACTTGGGATCGACCCCATCCCTGATGGCTTCCTTGACCAGTTCCGTCACTGCAGGCTTACCCTCCAAGCCTTCATCAAAGCCCTCGTCCTCTGCCTCCAAGCGACCCTGCATGACATTAAATGCGATTTTCTCCAGAAGTATCTGTTGGTCCATGAGTTCTCCTCGTCTTTATCTTTATTCCGCAACCTGCCTGAGCCCTGGCAGAATCCCAGGGATTTCATTAAAGATGCGATCCACCGTGGTTTGGTCCAGGTGTTGTGCAGGCTCCTTCTCTTTTTGGTTCATATAGCCCATGGCATTCTCCAGAGCTTTATCTTCCAAGTCCTTGGCCTCGAATCTATACGGGCTTGAAATATCACCTGCATGCATGGCCTTGCGGGCATGACGTGCAAAGAGCCGGTGAGGGGATGCCATGACCTTTTTCACTATGTTGATCATATCCGCCGTTATTGAAGGATCAATTTTGGGCTCCCGCAGACAGTGCTTGATCTTTCCGATCTGCTCGTTGTCCAGCACTGCCTGGACAGGGCAGAAGCTGTTAGTACGGTCCAGGAGACCAAAGGCATAATGGATATACTGCGCACCGCTCATGGCCATGTGGAGATGGGTAAAAAGTTTCTCGAATACGGCTTGCATGCCCGGCACCTTGGCGTCTCCCACTCCTGCTGAGGAATAACAGGGGATTTTATAAAACCGGGCCATTTGAACGCAGTCGATGTTATACTGGTTGAACTCCGGACACCCGTACAGATCAAAAAGGTTATCCAGCCTGACCCGTACGGGAACACTCCCGTAAAGCACGGGCGCCCCCTGTTTTATCAACTGGACCAAAGTGATGCCGGCCAGGATCTCGGCGTTAATCTGGGCTACCATTCCCGCTTCTTGAATGGGAGCTGAAGATCCCCCCTGCGGGGAGGAGGAAATGACCAGGGGAAGGCCGCTCTCCACGATGGCAAATACTTTTTCCGCGGTCTCATCCACAATCTGTAGCGGGCTTTTAAATACGCAGGCAATAAAGGAGATGACCGGATTTTTTCTCAGCTCCTCGCGACCGCCCGCGATGATTTCCGCCATTTTTATTACATCTTTCAGACTTTCCAGTCTGGTCAATCCGGCCTGGACGTGCTTGGTTATGTTGTTCAGGCTTGCAAAGAACTTGTTCACGTCGTGGTTATCCGGAGTGACGTCCGGATCTTGAATATTCAAGGGCCGGATAAAGAAATCAAGGTGTTCCAACTGTTCACACAGCCTTGCAGCACGAGAGAGCAGGGTCGTATCACCCCTGAGTTCCCTGAACCTGGGGACCTTGACCTTTACCTGTGAGTCATCAACGCTCACAAATTCCTCCATACGGACATCGAGCCAGACATTGGCCTCGGAACCGGTCCCGAAGTATACACGCGGGACCTCGGCATCCAGTAGCAGGCGGTTTTCCGGTTTGCGTGCTCCAAGGATAATTCGCGATGGGGCCTTAGACACGGCATCCCTGACCAGTCCCTGAGGTAAACTCACGCGCCAGAAAAACGACCCGGAAGCTTCTTGTTCTTCACGAACCTCGGCCCCGTGAGCCTTAAATAAATTCGCTGCCCTTTCGTTGTAACACCATATTCCCGGATCATTCAGGATGCTCAGAGAGGCGTCGTCGAGCCATTTGACATGGTCCCGGTTCAGCCGTTCATAAGGCTTGACCAGCACTCCCTGCCTGTATGGTCCGAACACAGGGCCCTCAGTCCGTCCGTTATTTGTCGGTTGTCCATTATCCATATCGTCCTCAACTACCTCGAAAGGCTCTTGTATACCTCCGGCAATGTCTATCTTTGCCCACCAAGACCTCGGCAGCCTTCACGGCGTTCATTAAGGTCTGATTCAACGGATCCATAATCGCTGCATCCAGGCCAGCATAAACGGCCATGTGCAAAAACGCTGCATTGAGACCGGGCCGGCCGGGCAGACCGTAAGAGACATTGGAAAGACCCATTACGATCCTGGCTGCAGAAAATCGCTTTCTTATTTCAACAATGGTATAAAGCGTCACCAATCCCTGATTGACATCAGTGCTGACAGGCAAGACCAGGGGATCGAAATATACATTTTCAATCGGAACCCTGTACTTGTCGCAAGCCGATGCGATATTTTCGCAGGCACGAAGCCGATCTTCAACTGTCTTGGGGATACCTGTTTCATCCATGGCCAGTCCGACTATGGGGGTCTGGTACTGGTCGGCCAAGGGCATTACCTGTGCGAGATTTTTCTCTTCCGCCTTGGTCGAATTGATCAGACTCGGCCTTCCGTTTCGCATCCGGAGTCCTGCCTCCAGCACTCCAGGGTCCGCGCTGTCAATACAAAGAGGGGTCTCTATTTCCTCCTGGATTGTCTTAACCGCCCATTGCATGGAAACGATTTCGTCCTCCCGGGACCCAACGCCGGTTCCCACGTTCACGTCTATAAAACCCGCACCGGCGGCAGCCTGAGTTTTTGCCAGTTCCAGAAGTCCGGCGCCATCCTGTTTCTGTACTATGGATTTTATGCCGGTAAGGGTGGCATTGATTTTTTCTCCAATGATAATCACAAAAAATTCCTCATTCCATAATAAAGGATCGCAATCCCGGGATCTCCGTCTTTATCCGTTTTCTGATGTCTGACGGAACAGCCGATTGTCTCGGACCATTCAAAATTTCATTAACTGTTTTGGTGGCCCGGTCGGTAGTGTTTATCGCGCCTGCAGCCTGCCATTTCGATCGTTCTTCACGGTCGCTCAGACAGGGTACGTATTGCTCGGAGCGCATATGCTTACGTGTATGGCCCGCAGAGACGAAGTGTCCTCCCGGACCTGTCTTCTTTATCAAATCAAAGGCCAGGGTTTCATCATTAACTTCGATGCCCTCCACGGCCCGCATGACCATGCCGATGATCTCGTTATCAATGACCAGCTTGTCATACGACGCCGTCATGCAAAATTCGAGAAATCCCGCCGCATCATGTATCCAGTTACCCCCAGCCAATGCAACCATCAGACTGGTGATTGCGGATTCATATCCTGTCTGCGCATCATTCATCTTGGCATCAGACATACCTGCCGTAGCATAAATGGGAAGCTGATAGAACCGGGCCATCTGGGAGGCGGCTGCATTCATAAGTCCCATCTCCACGGCCCCTGAAAGGTACTTCATGTCGCGAAGATCCGTGATGGAAGAAATGCAACCATACAGGGTAGAAGTACCCGGGCTGGTAAGCTGTGCCAGCATGACACCGGCCAGGGTATCTACGTTTTGTACCACCAGGTTTCCAGCAAGAGTAATGGGCGCAGTCGCGCCACACAGGGGCTCTGCCGGCACCACTACCGGTATGCGATTTCGGGCCGCCTCCATTGTGAGTTGCCCGTAGCTTTTATCCAGCTTGAAGGGACTGATGGGGCAGGTTACCATGGAGATAAAAGGCCGTTTCCGAAGCCTTTCAGGAGAGCCTGCGATGATTTCCGCCATCTTGATGACGTTCTTTACGCCATCAACCGTATATACTCCGCCCATCACGTGTTTCCGGGTGCGGTTCAACGCCGCACCAAAGCGATTTACATCCACATCCTCCACTTCGAGATCACTGGGGTACACGTTGAGCATATAAAAATGGATGTTATCCAGGGAGTCCACAAGGCAGGCCATATTGACAATGTCTTGAAGTATTGCCCTCCGGCAATCCTGAGACCCCGGATCCTGTACGTTCAAGGCCGTGCCCCCAGTGCCCATATAGACCTTGTCGCCTCCAACCTCACAATCCAACTCACCGTTTTCCTCCCGACCACAGAGCTGAACAACGGAAGGCGCTTTATGGATCAATTCTTCCACAAGATCCCCATCCATTTTGACTATACCGTCGGCATCATCCACCTCCGCCCCTGCGTTGCGAAAGAGTTCCCTTGCTTCAGCAAAGTTCACCTGCACTCCCACTTCGGCAAACACCCTCAGGCTGGTTTCGTGGATTTTTTCTATGTCCTGGTCGCTCAGAGGCCTGTACCGACCTCCCTGCAACCCTTTTCTTACTTTAATCATGTATTCACCCTGACTCGGCTCTAAGTAACCTAATATGTCCCTGTCACTTTTTATGCCCTTCTTGCTATGCAATCCATCTTTTTGCAATGCCGGCAGGGATTATAAGGAACGGAAGAGTGGGAATTTAAAGAATGATATAGACCAAAGACTCCTGAAATCGATTTGCGCGGCTGCATAAGGCAGGAATCGAGCAGTTCAACCCCGGTAACCTCTGAATCGAACAGACCGAAGAGCTTTTTCTGATCAGTGACGGGCCAATCGCAATAACCAGGACTGAAACGCAGGGTAACCGACCTGTTTTCCGCAAGAAATAAGGGCTCCTCGCATTGGTGAAATTGCTCAACCATATTCTCCACGGCAACCGAGCCCATAGTGTCCAGGACATAGGCTTCTGATAAACGCCTTTGGGCCATGAGCCAGTCAATTTCATCTTCTATAGTACTTCCGACAGTAGCCACAAAGCATACGATCTCATCCGACTCTTTAAGGGCACGTGTAAGCTTTCGGCTCCTGAAGGTCGTATCCCTGTTGATGGAGACAGATTCCTTGCCGATATTATCGATTTTTTCAATTTGATAATGCAACCGGGGTATGAGCAACTCGTCTAATCTCTTGCTATAGCTCTCAACTTTTGTGCTGAGCGAATGAGAAAATCCCTGACATCCGCCGGCACCAAAATGCCTTGACAATTCATTTATTTCAACGCTTGGATTTATTGTTATTGATTCCATTGTAATTTAACTGCTTTCTAAGCATGCGACGCAAATTTACCACACACCTTATTGACAAAAGCTTCAATAGGACTTATTTATTGTTTCTGTTAAAATAACACTCATCAAAAATATTTGAATTGGAAGAATATACTAAAAAATTTCGGCTTGTCAAGGCCCCTCTGGATATCTATGTTTTTCAAAGTTTGTATTGCTGACAGGTTATATATATGGTCTCCGGAATCGTTTCTTGACAGTATTTACTGCCGTCAGCAACTTATATTTGCTTAACAATTGCCAACGGCTGATATGTACCTGGAGAGGTGACCGAGAGGCCGAAGGTGCTCGCCTGCTAAGTGAGTGTATGCTGAAAGGTGTACCGTGGGTTCGAATCCCACCCTCTCCGCCAAAGAATTAATTTCTCGGATTTG
>JAFDDO010000172.1 GCA_019310825.1 Deltaproteobacteria bacterium
GCAAAAACGGCAAAGATAAAAGGCCCCTGGTGACGTATACATAAAACAATTTGAAAAATTCTAATCATTTTAAATACTATTTTTTAGATCCTTTTAACCCTTTACCACAATGTTAATAAGTCTTCCCGGCACATATATGATTTTATATACAGCCTTGTTTTCCGTGTATCGCTTTACCTTCGGATCATCCAAGACCATAGATTCGATAATTTCTTTATCTGTATTCTGAGCCACCTCGACCTGGCTGCGAAGCTTACCATTTACCTGTACCACGATATTTACAGTATCAGCCCGTGCGACATCAAAATCTGCAACAGGCCATGGTTCAAGACTTATAGTCTTTTGATGCCCAAGAAGCTGCCACAATTCGTCTGTTATATGGGGCACCATTGGAAAGAGCAAGATCAACACTGCTTCCATGGCTTCTCTCAGTACGGCCCAATCCCCCTGCCGGTCCATCTCAGGGGTTCCATACCGGTTGAGGTAGCCCATTACCTCATTGATCAACTCCATGACCGCGCTGATAGCCGTATTGAAATGAAAACGCTGTTCAATGTCTTCTGTAACTTTCAGAATCGTCTGGTGTGTTTTTTGTCTGAGGGCCTTGGTGGCCTTTGTCCCATGGATCAGGGTCTCCTTGTCAGTACTTGCTGAGGTCAAACCCTCAAGATTTTCCGTTATCAGACGCCAAATCCGGTGCAGAAACCTGTGGGCACCCTCAACTCCTTGATCGCTCCATTCAAGATCCCTTTCCGGCGGGGAAGCGAAAAGAATAAAGAGACGAATCGTATCGACCCCGTAAGTATGGATCATATCATCAGGGTCAACCACATTCCCCTTGGATTTGGACATTTTTGCCCCGTCCTTGAGGACCATGCCCTGAGTCAAAAGATTTGTAAAAGGCTCATCTGCCGAAAGCCATCCCAGATCCCGAAGGACCTTGGTGAAAAATCTTGCATATAGGAGATGCAGTATAGCGTGTTCAATTCCACCGATATACTGGTTTACAGGGAGCCATGCATCCACCTTCTTCAGATCCAGAGGGACCGAGGTCTCATCAGGGCATACATATCTCGCAAAATACCAGGATGACTCCACAAAGGTATCCATTGTATCGGTTTCCCGCCGGGCAGGTCCACCGCACTTGGGGCATGTTGTAGACCAGAAACTCTCAAGGCCTGGAAGGGGAGACCGGCCCTGTTTGTCCAACTGGGTATCCAGGGGGAGAATCACAGGAAGATCTTGTTTCCTGACCGGTACGATGCCGCATGTGTCACAGTGGACCATGGGAATAGGCGTTCCCCAGTAGCGCTGTCTAGATATGCCCCAGTCCCTCAAGTGATAGCTGACTTTTTGATTTCCAAGGCCCTGGGTCTCCAGATGTTTGGTTATCGCCTCCTTGGCCTGTTCGTTCTCTATCCCATCAAAAGGACCGGAGTTCACAAGGATGCCAGGGCCTTCCCATGCCTCTTTCATGGTCTCGGACTTCAGGTTTTCCCCCTCTGGTTGAATTACGACCTTTATGGGTAACTTGTATTCCTTGGCAAACTCAAAGTCCCTCTGGTCATGAGCAGGGACAGCCATCACTGCCCCGGTGCCATATTCCATTAACACGAAATTAGCAATGTAGATCGGAATACTTTCACCGGTTAGCGGATGCTTTACATAGGCCCCGGTGAATACTCCTTCCTTGGATTTGGTGTTTTTTTGATTGAGTGATTGAGTGATCTGTCTTTCTCTTGGAGCTATTTTGCTCCAATGGTCTATAAAGGCCTTTACTTCTTCTTCCTGACCGGTACCCATACAGAGTTCCAGGGCCATAGGGTGTTCCGGTGACAGGCTCATGAAGGTCGCACCCCAAAGGGTATCCGGTCTGGTAGTAAATACCCTGATTTCTCCATCATCTCCTGCCAGAGGGAACGTAATCTCCGCCCCCACACTGCGACCGATCCAGTTGCGCTGCATTGTGAGGACCTTTTCCGGCCATCCGGTCAGCCTGTCGCATCCTTCCAAGAGTTCTCGAGTATAGTCAGTGATCTTAAAAAACCACCCATCCAGTTCTTTTTCCACGACCTCTGTATCACACCGCCAGCACTTGCCGTCCTCTACCTGCTCGTTGGCAAGGACTGTCTGGCAACCTTCACACCAGTTGACCTTGGATTTCTGACGATATACGAGCCCTGCTTCAAACATCTGGATAAAGAAGAGCTGTTCCCAGCGATAGTACTCCGGATCACATGTGGCAAACTCTCTTTCCCAATCATATGACAACCCCAGGCGTTTGAGTTGTTTGCGCATGTAATCAATATTTTCATAAGTCCATGTAGCAGGATGGGTCCTATGTTCAATAGCAGCATTCTCAGCGGGCATACCAAAAGCGTCCCAACCCATGGGATGAAGAACGTTGTAACCTTGCATGCGTTTGTACCGGGCCACTACGTCCCCTATGGTATAATTCCTGACATGACCCATGTGTATCCGGCCTGAAGGATAGGGAAACATCTCCAGGACATAATAGCAGGGCTTGGAGCTATCCTCTCTGGCGGTAAAAAGGCCCCCTTTCGCCCATTCGGCCTGATGCTTTTCTTCTATTATTTTGAAATCGTATCGTGCTGTCATGATATCTAGGGCTATGCCTTTCCCGCCCCTTCTTTATGCCTTAAGACCGCATCCAGGATGCCGTTTACAAAAGCGCTTGATTCCTCGCCACAAAACTTTTTTGCAAGCTCAAGTGCCTCATTTATAGCTACTTTAGGAGGAATATCAGGGCAATAACATAACTCAAAGGCCCCTATGCGCAAAATATTTTTGTCAACACTGGCCATTCTGTCCAAACGCCAATGCTTGGCATTCTTTTTCAGGATGGAATCAATCTCCGCCTTATGGGTGAGCACCCCTTGCAGGCGAGTCTGGCCGAATGCCAAGGCAGGATCATCTTCAGAAATAGCCTCTGAAGCCAGAACAGTGGCATATTCCATAATGACCTTATCTATGTTTTCAATGGTATTCCAGTCACATTGATAAAGGATCTGAAGAGCAATCTCTCGCCCCTTACGGCGCACTGACAATTTAGGCATTTAGGCCTTTTAAGAGATTTGCCATTTCTACCGCCGCGAGGGCAGCGTCCCAGCCTTTGTTCCCGGCCTTGGTACCTGCCCGTTCAATGGCCTGTTCGATACTGTCAGTGGTGAGTACTCCGAAGGCAACAGGGCAATCTGCCTGCATTGCAACCTGTGCGATCCCCTTGGAAGTCTCGGCAGCCACATAGTCGAAGTGTGGTGTAGCCCCACGGATGACGCAGCCCAAACATATTACAGCGTCATAGCGGCCGCTATTGGCCATGCGCTTGGCAACAAGGGGAATTTCAAAGGCCCCTGGCACCCAGGCCACTTCAACATCATCTTCTATACATCCATGTCTGACAAGTGCATCTAATGCACCTCCAAGGAGCTTACTAGAAATAAATTCGTTAAATCGCGCAATCACAATACCTAAACGCAATCCCTGGGCCTGTAAGTGACCTTCAAATATCTTAGGCATGATGTCTCCCTCTTATTTTCCAAATCACTAAATATGTAAAAGATGTCCCATCTTCTCTTTCTTACACATTAAATAGCTCAAATTCTCCTCATGGGGCGGGATTTCAATAGGGACTCTTTCCACCACTTCCATTCCATAACCCTCAAGCCCAACAATCTTTTTAGGATTGTTGGTCATGAGTCTCATTTTTCTCACCCCAAGATCCCGTAAGATCTGAGCACCGACACCATAGTCCCTGAGATCTGGTTTAAAACCCAGTTCAGCGTTGGCCTCCACGGTATCTCTTCCCTGATCCTGCAGACAGTACGCCCGGAGTTTGTTCAAAAGGCCAATACCCCGGCCTTCCTGTCTCATATAGATAAGGACACCCCGGCCTTCTTTGGCTATCTGACTCATGGCCCTCTGTAACTGTAGACCGCAATCACATCTGAGGGAACCAAGCACATCTCCTGTCAGACACTCAGAGTGCACACGCACAAGAATTTCCTCGTCGGGCTGTATCTCTGGATCACCTAGCACCAGGGCAAGATGCTCATTGGGATCGATTATACTGCTGTAGACGATGAGCTTCCATTCTCCACCAAACCTGGAGGGCAGCCTGGTCTCAACCTCTCGACTTACAAAACTCTCAGTGCGAAGACGATGGGCTATGAGGTCTGCAATTGTGACAATCTTAAGATTGTGTTTCTTAGAGAAGACTTCAAGATCAGGCATCCGGGCCATGGTCCCATCGTCCTTCATGATCTCGCATATGACCCCAGAGG
>JAFDDO010000173.1 GCA_019310825.1 Deltaproteobacteria bacterium
ATCTATGCCTAACTGTTTTACCTGCTCGTCCCATAGGGTCTTTAGACTTGAAACATCCTCTTTTTTCAGGTCTTCTTCGTTTAATGTAGGAACCAGGCCCCAGGCGATTATCTTTCCCTTTTTCAGGAAATCCGACAGTTGTTTCTTATACAGGACTATGCGGTCGAAATAGCCATAGGCATCGAAGCTCAGGATATCCACAGGAGTTTCCAGGATCACGGACCAATCCGTGTTTGCGCATACGTGGATACCTGAAATGCCGCCTGCCTGTTGTACTGTATCAATCACCTCGGTCAGGTCGGAAATTACATCTTCCTTTGTGACACCTACCATGGCAGAAGACCCGAATCCGGCAAGCGCAGGCTCATCCAGAAACAGGATTACCTCATGGCCTAGTGCCTTCATCTCCTCTACCTGGTATTTGGCCCTGAGGGCAATGGACTTGACTATCACTTCACGGAGCTGAGGATTGAAGAAGGCCAAGCGACCGGACTTGTCCTTGAGGCCGCTCAGCATAGTAAAAGGACCTGTAATCTGGCCTTTGAGGGCCGTGGGCTTGGGGTCGGCCTGTGGGATCGCTTCAAGAAATGCCTTGAAACCGCGTCCGGTTATGTCGGAAAAGGCAAATATGGATTGTTTTAGAGATAGTCCTGTCTCAGTGACCCCCAGGTACTGTTCATAGAAGGAGAGGAGCTCTTGCTCAAAGGCCGGATCTTCTGTGTCAAAATGGAGGGAGTCTCCCTCTACCCGTATTCCGGGAAGACCTTCTGTAAACTGGGAAAGGAGCCTTTCCTCCGGATACCCGGGTAACTGGGTCCAGAGCGGAATTTCAGGCATATATTCAAGGATGAGTCTGGTGGCTTCCTGGTGGTCTGAGAGCGGCAGACTTCCAATAAGTGTTGGTAATGCATTAGGTTCAAAGGTCATATTGTTCCTCACAGTGATTATACTGCAAAAAAATAGTGAAATATGATTCAGCTCAAAATGCTCCAGATGCAAGGCGCTGAAATCAGGTCAAAGGTCAAAGGTCAAAGGTCGAAGGGTTATCGTAACAAACCCCTTTAAGCTTTAGGCTTTAGCTTTTTATCTCTTATGCACCGCATCAGATGGGGTATTTTCAGCGGAATCATAGGTATTTTATTTTATACTGTTCCAAATGAAACTCAGGTTGCGAGACAATGGTGATTTCCCTTTCAAGGGATTTTTCTAATAATTCTAAATTGTGGGCCTCTTCTTTAAAGAGCATTTCTCCTATCTTGGGATGGACGAGGACATGTATGCCGGTGCAGTCATTATGTATTGTCTCTCGTTGCATCCGGCGGAAGATTTCGTAGCACAGGGTCCTTTTGGATTTGAGCTCGCCGGCCCCGTCACAGTAGAAGCAGGGTTCGCAGAGTACATGGTGCAGGTTTTCCCTGCTTCGTTTTCTGGTCATCTGGATTAGACCTATTTTTGACATTCGCAGGATATTGGTCTTGCTTCTGTCCTTTTTAATGGCCTCTTTCAGGGTATTAAACACATCTTCTCTGTTTGCCACATTTTCCATATCTATAAAGTCGATTATGATTAAACCGCCCAGGTTTCTGAGGCGGAGCTGATAGGCGATTTCCTTGGCCGCTTCAAGGTTTGTCTTAAGAATAGTATCTTCCAGGTGGCGTTTTCCTACGTATTTCCCGGTGTTGACATCTATGGCTATGAGTGCCTCAGTGGTCTCTATGAGTATGTATCCACCGGATTTCAGCCATACCTTTTTACGAAGGGCCTTTGACAATTCCACTTCAATGCCAAAGGCATCAAAGATAGGCATTGACTGCTCGTAGAGTTCAACACTGGGCTGAAGGTGAAAGGTAAAGGTCTCGATAAAGGCCAGAATACGCTCATAGACGGGCCTTGAATCAACCACCAGCCGTTGTACATCATACGTAAGCAGGTCCCTTACTACCCTGAGGGCGATATCCAGGTCTTCATAGACAAGACTCGGGCAGTGAAGGCTTTCAGCCCTTTTTTGGATATTTGTCCAGAGTTGAAGGAGGAATTCCATCTCGGCCTGGATGCTTTCCACAGTAGCGCCTTCACTTGCTGTTCTAGCTATAAATCCAAAACCATTTGGACGTAGTGAATCTATTGTCTCTTTTAGACGTTTACGCTCAGAATCGTCTTCGATCTTTCGAGAGATCCCCATGTGGTTCATCGTCGGCATGAGCACCAGGTGTCTTTCCGGAAGTGAGATGTGGGAAGTGACCCTGGCGCCCTTGCTTCCCATGGGATCCTTGGCTACCTGGACCAGGATTTCCTGACCTTCGTGAAGCAGGTCCTCGATCCTAAAAGATGGCGGGGTATAGTGCAGGGTGTGTTCTTCCTCAGCGGCAAAATGTGCTAAATGGCTTTCCTTGTCCTCACTCCTGCCAAGCATCAATTCAAACTCAGAAAGGTGGTCATAGACATCTCTCACATATAAAAAGGCCGTGCGTTCGAGCCCAATATCTACAAAAGCGGCCTGCATTCCGGGGAGGACCCTTACAACACGTCCTTTGTAGATATTCCCCACATATCCCCGCTCGGCTACCCGCTCTACGTGGAATTCCACAGCAGAGCTGTTTTCCAATAAGGCGACTCTTGTTTCCCAGGGAGTGACGTTGATGATGAGTTCGGCATGCATAAGATTATTCATACTTACGGACAAGGACGTGTCTGCGTCCCATATTGTCTGTTGGGCTTACCACCCCAGCATGCTCCATCTGTTCTATCATTCTGGCTGACCGGTTGTAGCCAACACGCAGCCTGCGCTGGAGCATGGATATAGATGCCTGGCCGGTCTGGGTGACGATCTCAACGGCCTCGTCATATTTAACATCAACCGATTCCCCGTCAGGACCTGATGTTTCAGAGTCCTCTTCTCCGGGGATGGGTTCAATCACTGTCTGATCATAATCGGGCTCACCCTGGGCCTTAAGGAATTCCACTACCCGGACTATTTCTTTTTCAGACACATAGGCCCCGTGGATGCGCTTCAGGGCGGAAGATCCTGGAGGCAGAAAGAGCATGTCTCCCATTCCAAGGAGCCTTTCTGCCCCCATAATATCCAGTATGGTCCGGGAATCTACCTTAGATGAGACCTTAAAGGAGATCCTTGCAGGGAAGTTTGCCTTAATAAGACCTGTAAGTACATCAACTGACGGCCTCTGAGTAGCCACAATGAGATGAATTCCAGCAGCTCTTGCCATTTGGGCAAGACGTGTGATTGCTGACTCCACTTCCTTGGAAGAGACTATCATCAGGTCTGCCAGTTCGTCTATGACGATTATCAGGTAGGGAAGGGGTTCTTCGGCGGTTTTGTTGTATCCCTGGAGGTTTCTTGCCTGGGCCTCTTCAAGGAGCTTATAGCGACGCTCCATCTCCATCACCGCCCACCTCAAGGCCCTTGTGGCCTCTTTGGGTTCGCTTACAACCGGATGTAAAAGGTGAGGAATTCCGTCGTAGAGGGAAAGCTCTATCCTCTTGGGGTCTATCATAAGGAACCTTAGCCTGTCGGGGTGATGGCCATAGAGAAGAGAGCAGATCAAGGCATTAAGCCCTACACTCTTTCCGGTACCTGTAGCGCCCGCAATCAGCAAATGCGGCATTTTGGTAAGGTCTGTAACCACAGGCTGACCTACAATATCCTGGCCAAGAGTCAGAAGGAGCCTTCCCCCGGTTTTTTGAAAAATATTGCTCGAGAGGATCTCCTTTAAATAAATTATATGCCTGGTTGTGTTTGCCAGCTCGATACCGATAACTGCCTTGCCGGGAATAGGGGCAACTATCCGGACGCTGTGGGTCCTGAGGGCCAGGGCCAAGTCATCAGCAAGGGAGGCCACCTTGTTGATCTTAATCCCTGGAGCAGGCGAATATTCGTACATTGTAACAACCGGTCCGGGACATATCTCTACCACGTTTCCGGCAACTCCAAAGTCCAGGAGTTTTTTCTCAAGTAACCGGGCATTGGAAAGATAGATCTCCCTGTCTATTTCCTCATTTTCTTCCGGTGGGTCATTCAGTAAGGTCAAGGGCGGCAGAGAAAAGTCCCCTGTGATCGGGCTCATCTGAAATTTTGAATGCCCCTGCCCCTTGACATCCAGTCCCTTTTTGTCTGAATTTTTCCGAGAATGGATAATTTTGGGGATATCCGTTACAGGGCCTTCAGGATTGGCGTCTTTTAATGAGGTCTGTCTCATGTTCTGACTAAGGGGCTTGTGAACCTTGGTTCGTTGAAAAAGACCGCGAATTCTGATTGAAGAAATAGCCGGCCAGATACA
>JAFDDO010000174.1 GCA_019310825.1 Deltaproteobacteria bacterium
GAATAATTTTGCAGAATTATATTTTATTTTTTCTAAAATACCTGCTCGCGCTGGCTCATATTTAAAGATTACATAAATTCTTATTGGATAATCATCTCCTGATTTGTCTTTGGCATTACCTTTTTTATAAACATTTTCAATACGCCAGCGCCAGCGTATGTGCGGGTACTGATATACATCAAATTCCCTCTTTAATAGAAGACCCGAGGCAGAGGCTTTGCTTTCTGCCTTCAAATAATAATGCGCTTCCTTCTTTTCTATTGTGTAGGTACTATGTTGCTTGATCTTTGGGAAAAGTAAGGGCTCCCAGCTATCTATTGTGTCAAAATCATCCCTGAAAAATACATGGCTATCGTTACCGAAGCATATAGTACAGAAGCATAACATTATGAATATAATCAAATAATTTAGTTTTCGCATGACTACATTATCATACCTCTTTTTTTCATCCCTCCTCTTTTTTATCGTTGGCACTCGTAGTGGTAAGATTTTGTGGATTACAGGCTCTTCCCTTTAAATGAAAGAAAAATTTAAGGCCTTTCCTTATCTTCTTAGAGAAAATTTTAGTTGACAAAAAATTTCCAGCGATACGTTTATTGATCTCCCCAAGAGTAGGGTATGGATGAATAGCTGAGGCCAAAGTAGAAAGACTTACCTTTCCATTCATAAACGCCACCCATTCACTAATCAACTCTCCAGCATGGGGCCCTAATATCTGAATCCCAATAGGCTTTTCCTTCTCATCTAAAAGCATTTTAATTGTTCCTCTTGTTTCTCCCTCTGCTACACTCCTGTCATTATTCTCAAATTCCTCTTTCCATAAAGAATAACTTATTCCGGCTGCTTGAGCAGTTTTTTCATTCATCCCAATGCTTGAAAGCTCCGGATCGGTATAGGTACACCATGGTACGTAGCGATAGTTAACCTTTCTGGGCAGATGGAAGATCGCATTACTCACCACAATCCCTCCTTCATGCCCGGCTACATGGGTAAAGGGAAAAGCACCATTTATATCACCGGCGGCATAGATATGTGAGTGATTAGTCCTTAAGCGAGGATCAACCTTTATTCCTCTTCTGTCAAATATAAGACCAATATCCTCTAATCCTAAGCCATGCACATTCGGAACTCTTCCAACAGCGACAAGGATTTCTTCTGATCGTAAGGTCGTGATTCCCCCCTCTTTCCCCTGAATGACCACCTCTTTCTCTTCCCCCTGATCTTTTACCTCTACAACAGAAGCGCCCAGATAAAAGTCTATTCCTTCAGCTTTGAGAATTTTCATAACCAGATCAGCCATATCCTTATCTTCCTGATTAAGAATCTGGTCCGCTAAATCGATAACGCTCACCTTACAGGAAAGACGATTGAAAGCCTGCGCCAGTTCAATACCAATTGGCCCTCCGCCTATTATACTCATGGATTTTGGCAGTCTTTCAAGATAAAATATCTCCTTGTTTGTGAGAAAAGCAGTGCCATGAAGCCCTTTAATCGGTGGAATAAAGGGAGAACTTCCCGTAGCAATGACCCAAGATCGTGCAGAATAGGTCGTCCCATTTATAGTGAGTGCATGTTCATCTTTGAACTGTGCTTCTCCGAATAGAACCTTTACCCCAAGCGCGCAAAATCTCTCCGAAGAGTCATGTTTTTGAATAGTATTTATCACTGACCGAATCCTGTTTGATACCTCACTAAAATCAACCGGAGGAATATCAACCTGGGGGAGACCGAAGTGCTCGGCATTCTTCATGGTATGATAAACATTCGCTGTTTTAATAAGGGTTTTACTAGGTACGCAACCATAATGAAGGCAATCACCCCCAAGGCTCTCCTCCTTTTCTATTAAAAGGGTTTTTGCCCCAAGCTGGGCTGCCCCAGAGGCAACGGTTAATCCCGCAGCTCCCCCGCCTAATATACCGATATCATAATCATACATAGCCATATAAGTTCCCCTTAAAATTGATTCTTATTTTGTATATATTTTTTATATCCGGCAATGACCTTTTTTTTTTTTTTTTTGAAAACTCCCAAGAGGATAAATGAGAAAATCAATCTGGCAGATAAAATTCCAGACAGAGAATCAATCCTCGCCAATTCATTGCCCGCATTGACATAGACCATTGTTCCGGCAAGCATGCCTAATTGGGAAACCCAATAAAATTGAAATAAGGGCATAGGCGTAAGACCCATAAGGAGATTTATTACAAAAAAAGGGAAGACGGGAATAAGTCGCAGGGTAAATAAATAAAACACCCCTTCTTTTTTAATCCCCTCATTAATGGAGGATAATTTATCCTTAAATTTATTTTGCACCCACTCCCGCAATAAAAACCTGGAGACAATGCATGCTAATGTTGCGCCGATGGTACTTGCGAAGGAAACAACAACTGTTCCCATCCAAAAGCCGAATAATGCCCCGCCAGCGAGAGTTAACAACGCTGCGCCAGGCAATGAAAGAGAAGTTACCATAATATAGATAGTCATATAGATAAGAGTAGTAAGCACTGTATGGTTTGAATAAAAAAATGAGAGCTGATTTTGATATTGCTTAAGGTAAGAAAGTGTAAGGAAACGATCGAGATGAAAGAGGTAAAAAAAGGTGACGGCAACAATGAGCCCTATTAAAAGAATAATCTTGTGTAATAAATTTTTATTCTTCATCCTATTAGCTTATAGGAAATGTTCATAATGGTCAAAACCCCAATCAAAACCCTCTGCAAATTGTTAATCTTAAGACTGATTACACTGCAAAAACCCTGAAACATAATTCCTCTCAAAAAGCCCGAGATACAAGGCGCGAAATTTTCCAGGAATGAGACGTACTTATCTTACGTCGCAGTGACTGGAAAATTGAAGCAACGCCGCAGATTGGGTTTTTTCAGTGGAATCAAGACTATACTTGGCGGACCCGGTCCACCTGTTCATAACCACCGATACCTCCAACATTAACACAAATGGCTAATCTCTTGCGGAAAAAGAGTTATATCTTCTACCCTAAATTATAGACCCCGGAATCACTCGCAGAGCTGATTTTTATTATTTTTTGCCATATTTTCCAAAGTCCTATCGGCCGGACGAGATTCGACTTTCTGATCCAACGGCCAATAATCTCTTTGCTGCAAAAACGGTAAGACAATTAAATGCCCCAGTTTATTGTCACCGGCTCGACGATAACCAGGTACCCCGATGATAATCTGAGACTGGATCACATTCAGGATCAATGATCGATTTATCAGGTCCCAAAATCGAAACACCGTCGAATAATTGGAGTTCGTCTGCTCTTCGATACTGCTGTGATGAATTCCATGCATGCGCGGGGTGACAATCACTTTATTCAACAGACGTTCGATGGTAATCGGCAGCCGCCAGTTGCTATGATGAAACATCGTCGCTGTCTGAAAAACCAATTCATAAAACATATAAATGGCAGGTCCGACCCCCAGGAGTCCGACTTGAAGGCTGCGGAAACCGACGGAAAACAACACTTCGACAAAATGAAACCGAAAAGATGTCGTAACATCCATATCCGGATCCATGTGATGAACATTGTGAAACCGCCAGAGAAATCTGATCGAGTGATTGGCCCGATGCCAATAATAAAACGTCAGATCCATCAGCAAAAAACCCACCATCCATTGACCGGTTTCACCCAACGGCAGCCAGTGCAGCAATCCAAACGAGTGCTCGGTCGTCCAATCCGTCAGAAGCAACGTCGTATTCCGCACAACCAAAAACCCAGTCAAAAAAGCCAATGTGGTAAACACCGCATTAACCGTCCAGCGTGTCGCCATGTTCTGACTGCGACGCCGTAGCGGCAGCACCCTTTCCAGTAGCAGAAACAGGAAAAAACTCCCTGTTAAGATAGCGCCGCGAATGATAGTATCCACAAAATTTAAGCTTTCCATAACAAGTAAGGTGATCGGTTCGCTGAGCTGACAGAAAATCGCTTTTTGCGATTTGGTCTGAAACGGCACTCCTGGGCACCGCCCACTATATTTTGTAGCATTATTGGAAACTGCGGGTCAAGCAATTTTCAATGTGTCGCGAAAAACCAGTTCCAGCTCAATCAGTGGCACAAATATGGGGATAAATTAATTTTTCTGTTTCCTCTAAAATATGGCTCTTCCGACGAATCTGTGGGTAAATTAAGCGAAATAGCAGTGCTGGAATAGAAATAAAGGTCAAGCCCTACGGGTCACTTCGTGAACCTTGATTTCTATTTCAGCACTGCTCGACCTATAATTATTGATTTTCAAAACAAAAAAATGTTTTGAAAGAAAGTGTGCATT